>PAHA01000032.1 GCA_002711215.1 Flavobacteriaceae bacterium | reverse complement strand
TGGATAAAAATTGTTTTCTCTTCATGTTATTTAAGGTTAGTATATTAAGTTTTCGTTTTTATAACATTTTTAAGTTTCATTGCTTTTATTCTAATCGATACATTTGGCTTACCATGCCTCATCACATTCTATTGTTGATCTTTGAGTACCTCCCATGGAATTCCATCTCATAAATTAGGGATATTGCTTACATAATCTAAATCTTTTATTCCTTGCTCTGTGGTAAAATATCCAGTAAATAACAAATCTCTAATCAAAGAGAAAAAATTAATCTCTTCTGACTGTTCTTCGAGCTCTTCGATCCTAAAAGTAATATAATTTAGTATTGATTTTCGATTATGTTTAAAGCAATTTACAAATGTATTTCCAAACTGTTGATCAGATTCCTGATCCAACAATTTTAAACCAGGTTTTAAGGATTTTTTAAGCGATGGAATGTCTTTGGCAAATAATTCAATAAATCTAGTTGCTACTGCTTGATCTATGAATCCTCTCTCATGCGAGGACAAAATTAGATTGGCCAATCTAGTGATAAGTTTCATTCCGTTTTCTTCAAAAAATTGCTGGCCCAAAAGGCTATGGTCATATGCTGATTCCACCAGGGCTATGCCGTTTTGGTATTTCAATATTTCCACTGAAATTGTTTTTAGAAGTGTCTAAAAAGTTTTGTAACAACAAACCATATCCTCCAATCATTACATCGTTAATTTTTTATTTTTAATGAGCTCCAAAATAATATGATCTAGTGAATATTCTTAAAAATAGTACCTTTGGAATAACTCCATTGCCTGGTAATCCGACAATCCTAAGTCCCTGTATCTCTTTGCACTGTTCCTATTGCGATCCTCAGCACGTACCCAAAACTCACGATCGTCACTCCCTTGAAACATCACGCTATCCTTTTGAGATTGGTGATAAAATATAGCTTTTCTTTTCCGTAAAACCTGATCAGGGCTCATCGGAACAGCCATCTCAATTTCATGAACTTCAAACTCTTGCCAAGCTCCTCTGTAGAGCCAAACCCAACAATCCTTCATATAGGGTTTTGTTTTAAGTTGATAAATTGAATCAAGTAGGATATTGAGACATATTCTATGGGTTCCATGTGGGTCAGCCAAATCTCCGGCTGCATATATTTGGTGGGGTTTTACTGAGCTGATGAGTTCGTTGGTAATGTCTATATCAGATTGTGAGGGTAGGTTTTTCTGAACTTTACCACTCTCGTAGAAAGGAAGATTCAAAAAGTGAACTTGATTATCTGGAATCCCTATATATCTTGTGGCTGCCAATGACTCTCTTTTTCTGATGGTTCCTTTTAGCTTCCTCAAAGCCAAGTAGTCAACGGTGTTTTTCTCTTTACGTAATAATTCCTGTTTTATATCAGCATACACAGAAGCATCTTTACTAATATCCGATATTACCTCTATGTATTTTAGTGCTTCATCATTTGAAACGGCAATATTACCTGAAGTCTGATAAGCAATGTGAACTTCATGACCTTGGGCAACCAAGCGGTCAAAAGTTCCTCCCATTGAAATCACGTCATCATCCGGGTGCGGACTAAAAATGATACACTTTTTTTTCTCTGGCATGGCACGCTCTGGGCGCTTACTATCGTCTGCATTTGGTTTTCCACCAGGCCAACCGGTAATGGTATTTTGTAAGCGATTAAACATTTTGATGTTCAGATCATAATAATTACCATGCAGAATTAGAAGTTCGGACATACCATTTTGATTGTAATCCTCTTCTGTAAGTTTTAATATAGATTTATTGGTTTTTTCACACAACCAGTATACAGCTTTACATTGATTGGAAAGATCACTCCAATCACAATTTCCTGTTATCCAAGGAGTTTTTATTCGAGTCAGTCCTGATGCCGCTTCAGTATCCAAAACCACAGTAGTATTATCATGGTCTTGAAGATAAGTAGTCGGTATTTTGGGGGTCAAAGCTCCCTCAACTGCTTTCTGTATAATTTCACTTTTATTAATTCCCCAAGCTATTAGAACAATTCGCTTTGCAGCAAGTATCGTTTTAATTCCCATTGTTACTGCCTTACTGGGGACATTATCAATGCCGTAAAAAGCTCCTGCGGCATCATATCTCGTAAGGTGATCCAAGGTTACCAAACGGGTTTGTGAATTGATATTGGAACCAGGTTCATTAAATCCTATGTGGCCAGTTCTACCAATCCCTAACAATTGAAAGTCAAGTCCTCCAAAATCGGCGATCTTTTTTTCGTAAGCTTTACAATACGTCCTTACTTTTTCATTCTGAAGCGTTCCTGAGGGAATATTTATGTTTTCTTTGGGAATATCTAAATGGTCAAATAGATTTTCATGCATGAACAAATGATAGCTATTGACATCATTGGATTCCAGCCCATAATATTCATCAAGGTTAAATGTTATTACATTTTTAAAACTCAAGCCATCCTCTTGATGGAGTTTGATTAATTGCTTGTAAACACTTAAAGGAGAGGATCCTGTCGCCAAGCCCAAAACACAGGGTAATTTACTGGCTTGCTTTTCTTTTATTAGTGCCGCAATTTCATCTGCAACTGCAACTGAACCTGAAAAGGAGGAATCAAAGGTAACATTGTGGAGTTTTTCAAATCTATGTTCCTCAAATGCTCCTGGAATTTGATATAGGATATTTTCCTTTTTCATTAACCTCTATTAAAGTATTTTAAGGTTTGTAAATATAAGTTTATTAAATTGAAATTTGATTAAATATTTAGGCTTGAAAGTATTAAAGGCTAAATAAATACAATAAACTTAAACTTAGAAATAAAAAAATTGTGATTGTTGAAATATGTTGTTCATCCAAAGCTTCTTTTAATAACGCGATTAAAGGAGGAGCATCTAGGCTGGAACTTTGCGAAAACTTAAGGGATGACGGACTTACCCCCTCTAATGCTTTTTTAAAAAAGGTTTTAAAAATTGCTTCTATCCCTACACATATATTAATTCGCCCTAGAGCTGGAAACTTTGTTTACAATGTTCAGGAAGTCAATACAATCGCTGCACAAATTGAAATGGCCAAATCAATGGGCGTAAAGGGTGTTGTGATTGGAACTTTAAATAAAGATAATTCTCTTCCTATTAAAGTTTTAAAATATATGGTAAAATTGGCTAAGCCACTAGATTTAACATTTCACAGAGCTTTTGATAAAGTCATCCAACCAAAAGATTCTCTAAAAAAAATAATTGATTTGGGATTTGATCGGATATTGACCTCTGGGCAGGAATCTACTGCTAATAGTGGATTTAAATTATTGATTGAACTTCAAAAAATAGCCGATGATCAATTGGTTATCATGCCTGGAGGGGGAATTAATGATCAAAATTGCAATTTGTTTTTCCAAGCGGGTTTTAAAGAGATTCACCTCTCTGCAAAGGGAAGTGAAAAAACGGCTGATGGGGAGCCTGTATCCGATTTAACAACGATTGAAAAAGTGGTTTTGTCGGCTTCAAAATTTAAAAAAAATTTTTAAGAAAATATTACTAACCCACCATTCATCAATTTCTTTTTCAAGTAGTTCCGTCATTACCTTAAAGCCATCTTAATCAGGGTGTGCACCAAAATAGGCGTAACGATCAATTATCCCACTTTCAACATTGGTAATGGCAGAAATAATCCAGAATGAATCCAGTTATAACAGTTTCCGAGCTCAATGGTATGATAAAAAAAATAATATTAATTTAAAAATAGCGTTTATTATCTGAAATTTCAAGGATTATTTTAGCAGGAGTAGTAAGAGCACAGAATCACAATAAAAACGTGGGTTTATCAATTCAGTTATAGAAAAAATATATACTTCTAAGGTTTTTAAACACTTTAGTTGGGTATTCCCTACTAGTTCCTTGGTATCGGACAATATGGCCAAGATTTTGGGTTGAAGTGCAGTTACGTCTAGTCTAAAAAGTAAAGGCATTTGAGGAGTACTTTGACCATTCAACTCAAAAAAAACAAAAATATTTTAAGTTACATCAATAGCCTATTGATATAAGTTTGGTTGTCAAACATTTCTGTAATATTTTATATCAGCCTTGAGTAAAGTAGTTCCCTATATAAATAACCCTACCCTGATTTATATCCAACAATACCCCTTAGTTTTTGGCATCGTAATAATTGACATTAGGCCAATTAATATGTGCTATGACATGAGCTAAATTAATATCCTCTAATTGGTTTTCTTTGCAGCAAAGCTTTTACATGCTAAATACTGCTAATAATAAGTATTGACATTTTCATAGCGTATTTATTCTTCATCTGGGTTTCTAATATTTTCAATCAGTTTTTGAATCTCTTCATCCGGAGCAGGGGTAAACTTGGAAATGATAAGTGATACTAAAAAATTTACCAACATGGCAAAGGAACCGAACCCTTCAGGTGAAATGCCAAACCACCAATCTTGTTCGTTGCCTCCACCAAACCATCCAAACTTGAATTTAGTCATGTAAAATAGCATTAGTAAAATACCGACAACCATACCTGCAACAGCACCCTCTTTATTCATTTTCTTACTGAAAATTCCCATTAAAATAGCCGGGAAAAATGAAGCTGCTGCCAACCCAAAAGCTAAAGCAACTGTGGCGGCAACAAAGCCAGGCGGGTTGATGCCAAAATAGGCGGCCAACATCACAGCTCCAACAGCAGACAATCGAGCAGCAATCAATTCCCCTTTTTCACTTACGTCTGGTTTGATCATTTTTTTAATCAAGTCATGGGAAACAGAAGAAGAAATAACGAGTAAAAGTCCAGCGGCTGTGGATAGGGCTGCGGCTAGTGCCCCAGCAGCCATAATNGCGATTACCCAGTTGGGTAAATTAGCNATTTCGGGATTGGCCAATACCATAATGTCTGCNTCGACTTTTAATTCATTTATTTGGGGATCAGCCACGTATTGCACCAAACCNTCTTGGTTTTTATCNTCATAAGAAATTANGCCNGTAGNCTCCCACTTGTCAAACCATTTGGGTAGTGANGCGTGTTTTTTATTACTTACTGTTTCTATTAAATTNATTCGNGANAAAACTGCTACNGCAGGAGCTGTTGTNTACAATATNGNAATAAAAAGNAATGCCCATCCCGCTGACTTTCNTGCATCGCTTACTTTTTTTACCGTNAAAAACCTNACGATAACATGNGGTAAACCNGCTGTTCCTACCATCAAGGCAGCAGTAATAAAAAAGACGTCTAAAGTAGATTTTTGACCCGANGTNTATTCATGAAAACCGAGTTCTCGGTGCAGCCCATCTAACTTATCCANAAGGTAGACTCCATCANTGCCTGACGATCCAAAACCAATTTGAGGAATCACATTTCCTGTAANCATAAAAGAAATNAATATNGCGGGCAACATAAAAGCAAAAATNAACACNCAGTATTGGGCGACTTGGGTATAGGTTATCCCCTTCATTCCTCCCAATACCGCATAAAAAAGAACNATCAACATNCCAATGAGTACTCCCGTNGTGATGTCTACCTCTAAATAGCGAGAAAACACTACCCCTACCCCACGCATTTGTCCTGCNATGTANGTNAANGAGACGATCAAAGCGCAAAATACNGCCACACNTCGTGCGANGTTGGAATAATAACGGTCACCGATAAAATCGGGCACAGTAAATTTTCCGAATTTTCGCAAATAAGGGGCCAACAAAAGTGCCAGCAGCACATAACCACCAGTCCAGCCCATCAAATAAACCGATCCGTCGTAACCATTAAAAGATATAATTCCTGCCATAGAAATGAAGGAAGCAGCAGACATCCAGTCTGCCGCTGTAGCCATCCCATTTGCAATAGGGTGAACACCTTTACCTGCGATATAGAACTCACCTGTAGAAGAAGCTCTAGTGATTATCGCGATTGCAATGTATAGGGTAAAACTGAGACCTACAGCAATCCAAATCCAATATTGTAATTCCATTATTTATCGCTTTTAAATTTTTGATCCAAACGGTTCATCAAGAAGATATATATGAAAATCAAGATTACGAAAACATAAATTGCACCCTGCTGGGCAAACCAAAAGCCGATTTTAAATCCGCCAATCTGGAATTGATTTAGAGTGTCTACTAAAATGATACCGAAGCCGAAGGTAACGGTAAACCATATGGATAAGAGAATCACCAGGTACTTCAGATTGGTTTTCCAGTATGTATTTTGATTATTCATTGTTTTGGTTTAGTAATCTAAATATACAAATAATACCGACCCATGATAACTGGGTCTTTTTTAGAAATAAAATAATTATAATTTAATAAAAATTTTCCTTTTGTATAACAGATAAGTAGGAGTCCAAATAACGATTACGTAAAACAATGCATAGGATAAGGAGGCTAACTTTGGAGCTACTCCATAGGCAATGGCTTGTTCCATAAATGTTGCACTAAGAGAAATTCCCCACAGTTTTTCGCTATAAAAAACAGTGTAGAGGAGTCCCGCCAGAGTGTAAGCAAATATAGCATTTACCCCAAAAATACGAGGGAAATTAAATCGCACAGATTGGCCTCTAATATCAATCCAATAAACAAAAAAGGCCAGTAGCAGACAGCTGATTCCTCCGGTCATTAAGGTAAAAGAACTACTCCACAGGCTTTTGTTTATTGGCATAAGGTACTGTGAAAAATCTCCCAAAATAAAGAGGGTGGCAGTCATTATAAAAAGTTTTAAAAGCTTATCTTTTATGGCTGATTTGGACACCAACACATATCCAGCCATCATCCCCAGTATTCCTGTCACTATGGCAGGAAAGGAACTAAGTATTCCCTCTGGATCCCATGTTTTTTTCCACTTATAACCAGGTAGGAAATTATCGTCTATATAGTTGGCCCAGTTTTTTCCTGGTTCACTCAAATCTGGCATACCGATTCCAGGTACGGGAAGGTATTGGACTATCAATACATAAAGGATTAGAATCACAGCGGTAATAATGAGTTGAGTTTTCCTTTTGGCATATAAGAAAAGTAGTGAACAAACCAGAAATACCAATGCAATTCGTGGCAAAACTCCAACCCAACGGATTCGACCAAAATCAAAAGACGGCCACAACCATAGGAAAAGTCCTATAAGATATATTTTCATACTACGCCATACGATCTTTTTCACCAACTGTTCCCTCCTCATACCTTTCTCTCTTTGATTGGTGATGGACAATACTAAAGATACGCCAACGATGAATATAAAGATTGGGAATATATAATCTGTGGGTGTCAAGCCATTCCAATCTGCATGAAGAAGAGGTGCGTAAACATGATCCCATGATCCTGGAGAATTTACGATGATCATAAAAATAATAGTTAATCCCCTGAGAATATCAACTGACAATAATCTGGTATTTGATTTTTCCATAATAAGTTTTTGTTGGCACCTCTTAAATGTAATAAAAATGAGGAGAAATGGTAAACCCTTTTTAAAATAGGATCTTATTAATGGTGTCAATTTATTTATTACTTAAATTAAATGATTCTTTACCTAAATCATACCTGCAAAATCTTTATTATAATGCTTAAATTGAAAATCAGTCAATCGATATTAATCGAAGAAAAACCCAAGAAAATCTATAATATCATTAGTAATTTCAAATAATGGTAAGCTCAGTCTCTATGGTTATTAGAAGAGCCTGATTGCTTTGTAAAAAACTCAAAAAATAGAAATTTGAACTAATGGAAAATTCAAATTGTGGCAATGGGCATTATGACTGTTTATAAAATATAACAAAAATAACTAACCCTGTAGAGAATTGGAATTTATAAAACCTCGGAAATCTTGATCAATGGTACATTTTCATCTAAAAAAAATACAACAAAACGGGAGTCACAAGTAACATGGGAGGAAGACTTCCTTTTTTTGGATAAAAAAATCGATAAAAGTTTTTGTTGGAGAGGATTATCGGCTTGGGTTCATCCTCCTTAAAGATTTAATCAAAACTGGGAAAGACAATTCCAAAATTGAGTTTTTGGAAATAAGAACACTTGAAGGATTTGAATTAATTAGAATCAAAAGATTACAGGTATTGAAAAATATTTTTAAAAAAAAGTGGAAAAACGTGGTACTCTTTTAGATTTTTCTTCTATTTAACCCATTGAGAAACGATCCCGAGAGAATCTTTGAAATACCCAAGAGGCTTTAAAAAGTATAAAATCAATAAAGACTAAAACCCCAAACGCGAAGGAAAAGTTGACCTCAACGAACTTATAAACTGATATTATATGGGCGAAGCCATCTGAAAAACTTCGGACATCAATAATTGAGCTGTCAAGCCTGTAATTCTCAAAAATACAAAATAAAGCCTGCTACTCAACCGAGGAATTTTTCCACTAAAATAAACACTCGGAGCACCAGCTAGTGTTGTTATCAACATAAGGTAATTGACGATGACCATATAATGATCTTTGGGGCCAAGTTTAGAAATTAAATATAGCTGACGGCTGAGGTCATTGAAACAAGTAAAATGATTATCAAACTAAAAGAATTAACAGTTGTATAAAATATTTTTAACAAAATTACTCCTGTAAAGTAGATACCAATACAAACCCATTTTATGAATTTTATTTTTTCACCCAGAAATAAAACTCCCAATTGGATAACAAAAAAGGGTGTGGTTTAGCGCAAAGTAACAGTAGAACCCGAGGTCATAAAATGCAAGGCCATAAAAAACAATACCATAGAACTCGCTCCAGTCAACCTCCTCAGTAACAATAATTGTTTTTGATTTCCCCAAAAGTTATTTTTTTAAATATAAGAAAACCAGTAAAAATAAGGGTTCCCAGTGAACGAAAAAACACCAATTGAAAAGCGCTGAAGTCGAAATGTTACTTGACCATGGTGCTCATCATTGCAAAATACAATGTGCACAATAACATGTGAATAATATCGTGTTGGATTTTCAAAATAAACTTTCAGCAAAGATCACAATCCTTATCGGGTAAAAGAAATTTATTCAATAGCTTTATGTCCTGCTAATTAATTCATTGCTTCTTTGATAATTCAAATTGCTGTACCGTATCTAAGTCTTGCTTTTTTTATCGCATTGGGTTGTTCACTTTTATTAGGTATTGCTAAGTCAGGGATCAAAGGTCTGGCGGTTTTGATCGTAACCGGTTTGGCCTTGGTCTACGGAGCGAGGGAATCCACGGGAATATTGATTCCCTTGCTGATATGTGGAGATATACTTGCAGTAATTTATTACAAGCAACACGTGAAATGGGTATATCTGCTTAGGCTTTTGCCTTGGATGGTGGTTGGAGTTCTGGTAGGGGTGGTCTCGGGTAAGGATTTACCAGATGATTTCTTTAAATCCGGCATGGCCGTTATTATTCTCTTCAGTGTAATAATGATGTATTATTGGGAAAGAAATAAAGAGAGAAAGCTACCCACTCATGGTAGTTTTGCTGCTTTGATGGGAATGATGGCGGGTTTCACCACCATGGTGGGTAACTTGGCTGGGGCTTTCTCGAACATCTATTTTCTCGCGATCCGATTACCCAAAAATGAGTTTATAGGTACTGCCGCTTGGTTGTTTTTTTTCATCAATTTGTTTAAGGTTCCCTTTCATATCTGGTCATGGGGAACGATTAACGTAACATCGTTTCAGATTAGTTTGAGTTTGATTCCTGCCGTAGTGATAGGTTTTGGATTGGGTGTTTTTTTGGTAAAAAAAATAAACAACAACAAATACCGAAAATTGATACTCCTTCTTACAGGTCTGGGAGGCTTGGCGATTTTATTTCAATGATTATTTAGCAACATTGACTGCCCTGGTTTCCCGAATGACCGTAACTTTTACTTGACCTGGATAGGTCATGTCGGTCTGTATTTTTTGAGAAATCTGAAAGGATAATTCAGCCGACTGATCATCGGATACTTCTTCGCTTTCTACGATGACCCGTAGTTCTCTACCTGCCTGGATGGCATATGCTTTGGTAACTCCCCTAAAATCATAGGCAATATTTTCCAAGTCTTTTAATCGTTGTACATAACTGTCCAGTACCTGTCTTCTGGCTCCAGGTCGGGCGCCAGAGATGGCATCACAAACCTGAATAATAGGGGACAATAATGAGGTCATTTCGATTTCATCGTGGTGGGCACCTACAGCATTGCAAACTTCTTTTTTCTCTCCATATTTCTCAGCCCACTCCATCCCTAAAATTGCATGGGGAGTTTCTGCCTCTTCCTCGGGAACTTTTCCAATATCGTGAAGCAGTCCTGCTCGTTTGGCAAGTTTTGGGTTCAATCCCAGTTCTGAGGCCATTACACCACACAACTTCGCGACTTCTCGAGAGTGCTGTAAAAGATTTTGACCATAAGAAGAACGGTATTTCATACGTCCAACAATTTTAATGAGTTCNGGGTTGAGACCGTGTATTCCTAAATCGATTACNGTTCTTTTNCCAATTTCTATGATTTCGTTGTTAATTTGCTTGGAAGTTTTATTAACNACCTCCTCAATTCTGGCTGGGTGNATTCTTCCATCGGTTACTAGACGATGCAATGACAAACGGGCAACNTCCCTTCTTACNGGNTCAAAACANGATAAGATGATNGCCTCTGGTGTATCATCAACAATGATTTCAACACCNGTAGCAGACTCAATGGCACGGATGTTTCGACCTTCTCTACCAATGATTCTTCCTTTNACATCGTCAGAATCCANATTGAAAACAGATACACAATTTTCAATAGACTCTTCAGTNCCAATACGCTGAATGGTGTTAATAATGATTTTTTTAGCTTCTTGCTCAACCGTAAGTTTTGCCTCNTCTAGGCNTTGTTGNGCANAGGCCATCGCCTCAGACTGTGCTTTCTTCTTCAAAGACTCAATCAATTCNTTTTTAGCCTCATCGGCAGATAAACCAGATATNGTNTCAAGTTTTTCCACTTGTATTTTATGNGANGTGTCAATTTGTTTTTGCTTGCTGTCCAACTTCTCNANTNTTTTTTGAATATATTNGTTTTTTTGTTCTAANGAATGTGACAGATTTTTATTNCGATTNAGATCNTTGTTGAGTTTGTTTTCTTTCTCTCTCAATCGACTTTCCACTTCTGATATTTTCTTTTCACGCTGAAAAATGACCTTNTCGTGNTCCGATTTCAATTCGATAAATCGTTCCTTAGCTTGAAGTATTTTTTCACTTTTTATNCGATCGGCTCCCCTTTTGGCTTTGTTGATAATATCCTTAGCTTCANTANTGGCATCGTNAAGTTGTTTGGTATTTTTTCTCCGTTGGATAAAAANGCCNAATCCTAACCCNGTAATTGAAGCGAGGATTAAAAGTATNAATATGTTGATACTTATTTCCATTTGATTTTTTTTAATCATTAAAAAGCCTGCACTAGCAAAGAGTTTTTGTATAAACTCCTAAATAAACAGGTTTGAGGCTAAACNACTGATCAAGGATCTGCTCANGGCAGCTTGCTTTTACAATCANTACTCACCTCTTCTAATTAAAGCTCGTTGAGTTTATCAAAAAATCACTAATACAGGCAGTATGTATTTTATTTAAAGAACTTAGTAATTCGAGAGATGCAAGTCAATNAATTCAATCAATTCATTNGTTTTGATTGAGGGGTCATCGCCCTTNNTATTTTTTTCAANCTGATTTTCCAATTGTGCGGCATATTGCAGGGCACACATGGCCAAAACATCCTGTTTGTCGCGAACGGCATAGTTTTGCTCTAACTGTTTAGTCATGTCATCAATTTTTTTTGCTGAAGANCTTAACGATGCCTCCNGATCCGNTGATATNGTCAATGGATATANCCTATCGGCAACTGTTAATTTTATTTTTATCTTTTCACTCATGATTTATCTNATCTCTGAGAGCTGGTGGATNCAAAAATCTACNTCCTTTATTAAACTATTTATTNTGCGCTTGGTAATTGCTTTACTTTCTTTACTGCCTAATAATGAGTTGGCCATCNTCAGGGACTCATTTTCCTTTTTGAGTTCTGATANATGTTTCCTTAATAAANCTGATTTTTGCTCTAACTTCTGGTTATCTGTTTCCAATTGATTGATCAACAGATGATTTTCCTTTAGTTTATTGAGTAANNGAACAATTNTTTCTTCTAAAACATCAAAATTATTCATCAGAACCTTAATTTGGACGATCAAATCATTANAATACAAATTTAACAATTCCAANTGANAATTTAGTCTTNTCACATTTATTAAATAAACTTTAACAGCAANATTATTGTTAACTATTTNGGAAAATTATCTTTTCCACATATACACAATTAGCAAAAAAATCATANNNTAATNGGAGCTNTTTTNCATANATNTATNATNAANGCATGAAATTTTTGTTTTNTNCATTAANAATANAGTTCTNANGAAAATTCTTAANACNTTAAACTTTCNATAAATCAATTNGNATTTTANNAAAGTTACCTANACTGATCTNTTTNGGCTCAATNTTAAGATAATGCGCTTTATGGGCTTTCATTTGAAATANGAAAANTAAAAAAAACAATACAGATTTGATTTGGTAATTAAAATCANGAGTTAGATATACAAGAAGGAGGCTNAGAAAAGACNANTTTAATAAGAAAATGAATTGTATTTTCGTGNAGGANGGGTTTTAAGAAAAACTATATTCNTNTAGTTATATCGTGNGGNACANTAATTTAATTTNTTTCAACTCTAATNANNAAANTNTAATTGAAAAAACCCTACACAANACCGTAAAAATGATCCTATTAAAAAATGTATTTTTGTNNNTACTGANTTGAAATGANTAAAAAACAAATTATCTACTTAATGATGATNGGCTTATCATCATTTTTATGGNGCCAAAACAAATCNAAATGGGTCCCTCCCCTAGATATACCATTCTCCCTGTCTGGAACTTTTGGTGAGCCAAGAAGTACACATTTCCACCTTGGTNTAGATATCAAAACTCAGGGGAAACAAGGTTGGGAGGTGAAAAGTGTTGCCNCAGGANACATNAGTAGAATAAGNGTATCTGTNNGAGGATATGGAAAAACCCTTTACATAAATCACCCAGATCAAACNACATCTGTTTATGCACATTTGAAAAAATTTGCTCCTAAAATAGAAGCTTACCTTAAATNCAATCAATACGAAAAGAAATCTTATAANATTCAAAAATTCCCCAAAAGAGATGAGTTTCCGATAGATGCTGGTGANGTNATNGGTTACTCAGGAAATACAGGAAGCTCCTCAGGACCCCATTTACATTTTGANATTAGAGATACTAAAAGTCAAAAACCACTGAATCCACTACTTTTTAACCTNCCAGTNAAAGACAGTCAAAGACCCCAAATTCAAAAGNTTTNCCTGTTTTANCCTGAAAATAATTCTGTTACAACCCCNTCAGAATCAGTNCNTCTGCAAAANGTCAATGACAGCACTTACACTTCGCCAATAATTACTACATCAGGAAAAATTGGTTTAGGAATACAAATGTATGACCGACAGGATTTGAGTTACAGTAAAAATGGGATTTACAAAGCCCAANTTAANGTCAATGGAAAAANCATTGTACAGTTCNAATTCGATCAACTTGACTATTCNGATTCTAAAAAATTGTTCCTCAATNTAGACTACCCCGCTTTCAAAAAAAATAAAATAAAAATCCAAAAAATGTTTTTCCAAAATCACCATCNACNAACCTTTATGAAGTCGATGNATCAAGAAGGNATTTTTCATGTTGAATTAGGGAAATCCTATCAGGTTANGCTNGNGATAGANGACTTTTCTGGCAACTCNTCTCATGTAGAAATTTACATCGAAGGGGTAAAAAAGAAAAATCAAAACAAATTATTGAANGGNAAACTCATTGAACCANGACTNGATTACCAAATCATACTGAATGAAAAAGAGATATATTTTCCTAGAAAAACTTTTTTTGNTAACGTCATTATCCANGTAGAACAAGATGAAAAAACACTGAGNATAGGTCCTGATNTATTTNCTTTNAATAACCCATATGAAATAAAATTCGTNNTCGATCAAAAAGACTCCTTAAAAGTGNGACAAACTTTTATCGCNAAAAAAANGGATCAAAAACTATNTTNTNTGCCCACCATTCTNAAAGANGGNCTCTTANAAACAAAAGTGAAAGAAATGGGAGNNTTTACNCTGAGTCGTGACTCTGTTCCCCCCAAAATAGTTCCATCCAATTTTAGGCCAAATCAATGGCTTAGTAAATTCAAGTATTTAAAGCTGAAAATATCTGACGATTTTTCTGGAGTAAAGTCATACAGTGGATCGATCAATGGAGAGTGGGTTTTATTTGAATATGAACCTAAGAACAGTCTGCTAACCTATGATTTTTCTGATAAAGTTTTTGAAATGGCAAAACACGATCTTCGACTTGAGGTTGAGGATAATGTAGGGAACAAAACAGTTTACAAGACTACTTTTTTTAGAAAGTATCATCTTGATTAATTCCATTATTTTTGGAAATCAGATAAGACTTGAATCACATAATCTACCTCATCTTTAGTATTAAAGAATGATAAAGAAAATCGCAAGGATGGTAGGTATTTTACGGAATCAGGACGCACTAGGTTATTCAAAACATGAGAACCAAGATCTGCTCCAGCTTGACATGCACTTCCCTTTGAACAGGCAATTCCTTTTAGGTCTAGGTGAAAATCAAGTAGCTGCGATTTTGTATCCTCTAAAGGTAATGCTACATTGACGACCGTATAGGTGCTTCTCTCCAAGTTTTCAGAGAGTCCGTTGAAATGAACTTCGGGAAAAAGTCCTTTTATTTTTGAGATAAAGTATTTTTTTAATCCTAAAATATAGTCACGTTCATGTTCCAAGTTTTGATAAGAGATTTCAATGGCTTTTTGTAAACCTATAATGTTATGGACTGATTCGGTACCAGCTCTTAGCCCTCTTTCTTGCGGTCCGCCCAGGATAAAAGGATCTAAACCAGTATTTTTTCTAATGAAGGAAAAACCAATTCCCTTAGGACCGTGAAATTTATGGGCTGCCGCCGCCATAAAGTCAATGGGTTGTGATTTTAAATCAAATGGGTAATGTCCAACTCCCTGAACTGCATCTGTATGAAAATATGCACCTTTAGATTTACAAAGTGATCCTACTTGATTTAAATCTAGAACATTACCAATCTCATTGTTGATGTGCATCAAACTTACCAACTTTAGTGAGTCGTCATGTTCCAATAATATTTCCAAATGATCCAAGTTTGGTGACCCATTTTCATCCAAATCTACATATTCAATATTGACACCCTCAATCTCCAAATCCTTTAATACATGTAATACTGCATGGTGTTCCACTTCAGAGGATATGATGGTTTTTACCCCTAAATTTTTTACAGCACAACGCAGTACCATATTATCAGATTCTGTACCACCAGATGTGAAAATAATTTCCTGCGGTTCGCAATTTAAATACTTAGCAATACTTTTTCTTGCCGTTTCTATAGCAGATTTAGCAGTTCTACCAAAACCGTGACTAGAGGAAGGATTACCATAAGTCGAGGACATGCTCTTGGTAATTGTATGTATTACCTCACTCCGCATTGGGGTTGTTGCCGCATTATCGAAATAAACTTTCATGTATTTATGGCATATTCAACGGCAGCAGGCTAACTGNCNGGTTCAAATATTTTTAGGGTTTCTGTAATGATTTTAACACATTCGATTAGTTGCTCCTCTTTAATTACCAGAGGCGGGGCAAANCGGATAATGTTTCCATGNGTNGGTTTAGCCAAAAGACCATTATCTCTAAGTTTTAAACAGATGTTCCATGCAGTATCACCATTTGGAGTATCATTAATAACGATTGCATTCAATAGACCTTTTCCTCTTACCAGTTTGACTAGTTTAGTTNCTTCGATAAACTCCTCTAATTTTGCTCTAAAAATTTTTCCTAAGTNGTAAGCATTTTGAGTCAATTTCTCATCAATTATTACTTTTAAAGCAGCANAGGCGACTGATGCAGATAATGGGTTACCTCCNAAAGTAGAGCCATGCTCTCCAGGATTGATACACATCATTATTGGATCATCACAGAGCACTACTGAGACAGGCAAAACTCCCCCCGATAANGCTTTTCCTAACACTAATATATCAGGACGGGCTTCCTCNTAATCTGAAGCTAGCATTCTACCTGTTCTNCCAATACCAGTTTGAATCTCGTCAGCAATCATCAAGACATTATATTTGCTACAAAGNATTCTNACCTTCTTTAAATAACCTTCATCAGGAACNATTACNCCGGCNTCACCTTGAATGGGTTCAAACATNAATGCNGCACAATTAGGATCACTTAATTTTTTCTCTAAAGCATTTNCATCATTATAGGGAATTATTTCATATCCGGGCATAAAAGGTCCAAAACCATTATATGATATAGGGTCAGTTGAGCTTGAAATTGCAGCAAGTGTTCTTCCCCAAAAATTNCCTTCTGGAAAAATAATTTTAGCAGNATTTTTTTTAATTCCTTTAATCTCATAACCCCATTTTCTTGCTAATTTTACAGCAGTCTCTCCCGCCTCAACACCAGAATTCATGGGTAAGCACTTATTGTAACCAAAAAGATCTGANAGAAACTTTTCAAAACCTCCAAGNACNTTGTTGTGAAACGCTCTNGATGTTAAGGTTAANTTTGACGACTGATCTTGAAGGGCGCCTATGATTTTAGGATGACAGTGGCCTTGATTAACTGCTGAATANGCAGATAAAAANTCATAATATTTTTTACCGTTGACGTCCCAAAGAAAAACCCCTAAACCCCTTTCTAATACAACAGGCAAAGGTTTGTAATTATGAGCACCATATTTGNACTCCAANTCCAAGTAATAATCATGTAGTGACTCTTGTGTAGTGTTCATCATAAATGTTCAATAATAGATAATGAATGTNGAANAATCTANTACAAAAATAATAATATAATTCTACTTTATGNCAGTCGAATAGCNCAGTTAGGTAGAAATCAAATTCNTNTTNGTGGTTNCGTAAATTTCTGTNAAATGNNNAAAAAAACAATNCTATTTTTACAACATGGCAAAAAAATTTATTTCAGANCACTTTGAAAACTTGGAAGTATTAGATATAACCNCCCNTGGAAAAGGAGTNGTTAAATCAGAAGAGGGTAAAGTTATTTTTGTATCGGGTGTTATTCCTGGCGATAAAATTAGTGTAAAAACNATCAAAAAAAGACGAGGATACAGTGAGGGNAAATTNGTCAAGATGAACGAACCNTCNAGAGATCGTATTGCACCAGAGTGNCANCATTTTGGAGTTTGNGGGGGGTGCAAGTGGCAAAATATGAGTTATNAGGCGCAACTTCTTTTCAAACAAAAAGAAATANTTCACAACCTNAAGAATTTATCNGGAATGGTTTTACCANAGATTGAAAANATTCAATCAGCNCCNGAGNCTTATTTTTACNGAAATAAAATGGANTATNCCTTTTCAAATCAAAGATGGTTGTTAGCTGNNGAGATTGCTGATAAGTCAATTAATATTGAAAAAAAAGGGTTGGGTTTTCACAAAGCAGGTATGTGGGACAAAGTAGTCGATATTCATCAATGTCATTTACAACCCAAACCAGCGAATGAAATCCGAAACAANNTNAAAGCTTTTGCATTAGAAAANGGACTTGAATTTTTTAATCCTAGAAAGCAGNAGGGNTTTTTGAGAAGTCTAATGATTCGCAACTCNAATCGTGGCGAATTCATGATTTTAATTCAATTTTTCAAAGAAAATAAATCNCAACGNGAGGCCCTTATGGACTNCTTGAAAAAGAATTTTGAAATAGCCTCACTGCTTTATTGTATCAATTCNAAGTCCAATGATAAACTTTACGACCAAGANGTCATATGCTATGACGGTAAAAGTTANATAACNGAGGAAATGGAAGGGCTAAATTTTAAAATTAATGCCAAATCATTTTTTCAAACCAATACGAANCAGGCTTACGAGCTNNATAAAATCGTGAGAGATTTTGCNGGGCTCAAAGGAGACGAACTGGTTTACGATTTGTATACTGGCACGGGAACNATTGCCCAATTTATTGCGAAAGATTGTAGAAAGGTNGTGGGGATNGAATCGGTTCCNGAGGCAATAGNGGCAGCGCAATCCAACGCAAAANCAAATNGTATTANAAATGCTTATTTTGAAATAGGTGATATGNGTAAAGTTTTTAATCAAGANTTCATCAATCGCCATGGNAAAGGAGATGTNGTGATAACAGACCCTCCCAGAAATGGAATGCATCCATCCGTAGTAAAACAGTTGCTGTTATTGAACCCNCAAAAAATTGTTTATGTGAGTTGTAACAATGCNACACAATCAAGGGATTTAAATATAATGANGGATCATTACAAGCTGGTTCGTTCTAAAGCTGTAGATATGTTTCCACANACGCAACATGTGGAAAATGTCGTACTTTTANAAAAGATTTAANCCAATGAATNCCCGAAGTTTAATTTTCCTTTTTATACTGNTATTACTCTCTTGTGAAAAGGATGATATCTGCCTAGAGGGGACTCCTGCTACACCGANAATGATCATTTTATTCAAGAATTTTGAAAATCCANAGGCCAAAAAANCTGTCAATGATCTATTGGTACGTGGTTTGGGTCTTGCAGATAGCCTGACCACTTACTCAGGAGATTCTATATCCATTCCATTGCGAAACANNTTTGAATTTACCCAATATGAATTTACGTTGAGTACGTCCTCTCCCACCCTACTTAGTGATTCGTTGCAAATCAATCATACACAATTTGACACCTANATGAANCGNGCCTGTGGCTACAAATCTACTTTTGTATTAGAAAANACCTTTTNCTATAATCTAACTCAGGGAANGGGTTGGATNAAAAATATTGAAAAAATAAGAGATACCCTATCGGATGAATCAAGTTCACATTTGGCTATTTATCATTAACCTCTTTATCCAGCTATTTTGTGCTAGNGCTCAAAAGGTCGTNGNGGAGGAGGTTATTGACACATTGAANAAGAGGGAGAAAAAACCCTANACTATTCGTTTTGGTGTGGATGTTTCAAAACCTGTAATGGCACAATTTGACAGNNACTATTTCGGNTTAGAACTTGTAGGTGATATCAGACTTTTTTCAGAGTTTTACGGAGCCATTGANATCGGGAACGAAAAAAAAACACAACAATCTGAACGCATCAATTTTACAACTAATGGAACTTATTTGAAACTGGGTTTTGATTATAATATGTATAAAAACTGGAAAGGAATGAATAATGCCATTTATTTAGGGATGCGCATTGCAAACAGTTTTCATAAACAGCAAGTAAATGAATATGAGCCTTACCAGATAGACCATTATTGGAACACGGGAGTAATAAAAAAAGGTCCTGAAATAAGGGAACAAGATGCACTTTCTGCGAGATGGGTCGAGGTTGTAGCTGGCATTAAAGTTAAAATGATCAATAATATATACATGGGTTTCAGTCTTAGACTCAATAGACTGATGAGTGAAACTCGCCCTGTCAATTTTGACAATTTGTATATTCCTGGATTTAATAAAAAAACAGATGAGAATATTTGGGGGGCAGGCTTCAACTATACCCTCACCTACGCCGTTCCAATAAAACTTTAGTTTTTGGTCGACTTATTTTCATGATCCCCTAACTTATGAGTTTTCTTGGTTCCCTTATAGACGGGAAAGTAACACAATCGGGTTTCTAGCTTCCCATTGAATAGCCTAATTTTTCTACTGGGACGCAGTCCGATAAACTTTAGAGCTTCAAAATTTGAGCTCATTATCCATGCTTGGGTATTTGGATAAGAGCGTTTTAGTGTATCACCGAATTTTTGGTACAATTCATTGATATTGCCCTCCAAACGTTCGCCATAAGGTGGATTGGTTAATAAATGGAGTGGGGAATCACCCATTTTCTGAGAGTCAAAAAAGTTGGCTCTATTGACTTGTATGAAATCCTCAAGAACCGCATTTTTTATATTGTGAATTGACTTTTCGATTGCAGAAGGAGCTTTGTCAAAACCATATATTTTTCCAAATGGAGAAATGACTCTATTGAGCTGTGATGTTCTTATTTTCTCAAAAAGGGTTTCATCCCAGTCTCCCCATTTTTCGAAGGCAAACTCATTGCGATTGAGGTTGGCGGGGATTTTACAAGCCATCATAGCAGCCTCTATCAGGAAGGTTCCACTACCACACATAGGGTCCAAAAAGTCAGTTCTTTCGTTCCAGCCTGAAGATTGGATAACTCCTGCTGCTAATACCTCGTTGATAGGAGCAATATTAGTAAGAGACCTATATCCTCTGTGATGCAAGGAACGACCGGAAGAATCAAGAGATAAACTGCATTTACTATTAAATATATGGAGGTGAAATCGAATATCTGGGTGACGAGTATCCACCGAGGGTCTTTTACCAAAATCTTTTTTGAATCGGTCCACTATAGCATCTTTACACCGCTGAGTTACATACAGTGAATGATTGAATAAATTACCTTGAACCACACTATCAATAGCAAAAGTCTGATCTGGTGAAAGAATATCGTTCCATTGAAAATTAAATAGTTTTTTGTACAAAGCTAGGTCATTATCCGCCCTGAAATTGTATATAGGTTTTAGAATTTTAAGCGCGTTGCGTAAACAAAGATTGGCTTTGTACATAAAACCTTTATCTCCACTAAAATGTACTAGACGATTCCCCTCATAAACGTCTTTTGCGCCCATTTTTTTTAACTCTGTAGACAAGAGCTTTTCCATTCCAAAGAAAGTCTTAGCTAACATCTTAAAATTACACATCCGATATAAGTCGTATTAAAAGTACTAATTTTAACTTATTATTAGGTTTCAATCACCACAAGTTATTTAACTATTTCTTCAAACTAACTCTCACATTTTTCGAGATAATTACAGGTAAAATGTTTGCTAATTTCAATAAAGAAAATAAGTAGAATCCGCATAACAAGTACATTTAGTGGAACTTTCAACGTAATGATTATCGTTTTAAATTACTCCCTCAAACTTTTTCAGAGGTAAAAAAACATTTTTATATTTTTTTATGGGTGGAATTCTATTTCATATTATTCAGTATTCTTCTCCAAGGGAGTAGAACACGGTCAATTTCGCCCGGAGTCTCATAATTTTTCCCTTATGTTATGGATTAGCTTGTATTTGCATAACTTTTAAATAAGGTATGCTCTTATCCAATCAAAACATCTTAACCTTGGTTATCAATATCCATAAAATGATGATTGGAATATTATTTTAAATGATTTTAGAAAAATCAAATATTTCTTTCACATTTGTTATTATGTTTATAAAATAATATCAAAATTTAGCTTACCGTTTAATTTTAAAAACTATAAGAAAATAAAAACCAATTAATAAAGGTAGTTTTAGATTGCTTAAAAAATCTGAATTGGCATTTAAAAAGTACTTTTTGAATGGGTCTATCCATAATATTAACTTTTGTATACCGTTAATTTGTATTTTTTTTGTCAGATAAATTTTTTATTTATAATAACCGTTTATTATCCTTAAATTTTAAATTAGATAATATAAATTAAAATTTGTTGACTTGATTTCCAATCTTTTCCGTAATTAATTAATATTTGAATAGCCACTGCCCTAAGACTACTTTTTTTATAATAGGTATTAATGACAGTATATGTATTTTAAACAAAAAAAGACCTCAACATTTCTGTTGAGGTCTCGAAGAAGGCAGTGACATACTCTCCCACCTAGTGGCAGTACCATCTGCGCTGATGGGCTTAACTTCTCTGTTCGGAATGGAAAGAGGTGAGCCCCATCGCTATAACCACCTTAATTGGCGTAAATCATAACATAGTTTATTATAAATCCAAACATATTAAAACATGGATGGACCGAATTAATGCGAAAGCAATAAATGCTGCACTTAATACTGTGACCTATTGAGAAACAAAAAACAAATAATTTAATAGAAGCATTCTTAAAGAAAAAGTTCTACGCTAGGCTTACGGGTAATTAGTATCACTCGGCTAAGACATTGCTGCCTCTACACCTATGACCTATCAACGTAGT
>PAHA01000031.1 GCA_002711215.1 Flavobacteriaceae bacterium | reverse complement strand
GTAAAAGTTATAAATCTCATAATTATTATTCTTTAAAATTGCGAATACTTTCTATCAACACAGTTCCTAAAATCAGAACACCACCGAAAATTGTACTCAGAGCCGGGTATTCACCTAAAACAATCATTCCAATGATTATACCATATACAGGCTGAACACCACTGATTATACTAGCAGTACTAATGGTGAAATTCCTAAAGCTATAAATAAACAAAGTGTGACCTGTGGCAGTAGTGATTAATGCAAGAATAAGTACGGCGGGAAAAGAGGGTTCCAAGCCTGTCATTTCGTATAGGAAAAACACAGGCGAGAGTAGCATGGATATTATAATCAACTGGTAGACCATCAAAATTGATCCTTCATATTCTTTGGCTTTAGATTTGGTTAATATATTTCTTACGGCATAACATAAAGCAGAAAAAACGCCAAAACCTATGGCCTTAAATTGATCGTTTTTAAAACTAAATTCTGGAGCTAAAAAATAAATACCGACCAAAACCATTAATCCCAAAATTAGATTGGATCTTTTGAATTTAGTTTTGAGGATTAAGGGTTCTAGGAAAGTCGTTATAATAGGATAAGTAAATACTGAGAGCATTCCAATAGCGACACTTGATAGCTTAAGAGCTATAAAATAAGTAATCCAATGAGCCCCCATCAGCACTCCACTTAAGAAAACAGTCTTTCTGTCTTTTTTCTTGATTTTGAAACTCAGTTTTTTCAACTTACAAAAAAGGAACAGAAAAACACCACCTATCAAAGACCGCAAAAGAATGATCAAGGGTACAGGTAGTTCAATATACCTTCCAAGTGTCCCAGAGGTACTTATAACAAGGACAGCAAAATTAAGCTGAATAAGATTTTGTAAATATTGTTTTTTCTGCATTAAGCCAATTTATAAAATTCCTCCCATCCCTTTCTAGGAGGATAGCCTCTAAGCATTCTATTGGCGATTGCACTATTAGTGATTGTTTTAGTTTCTCTGTCGAACACTAAGGTTTGATTGAGCTGTTGAGCAATTGTCCCAAGGCAGAAAACTTGACTTAAAGGAGCCGATACCTCGAAAGGCGATAAGGTTTTTTCCATGCCCCTTGAAGCATTCAAAAAATTCATAAAATGATTCGTAACGTCTTTGTGATAATCAGGTAAATTGTACATAATATCTTTTCCATTTTCTGTAGGTATCACTTTTAGAGTTCTACTATGTGACCCTCCCTTAAAGGTGAGGTCCTCCCCATAGATAACCTTTCCTGGTCTGAGTTTTTGAGGTTTTACCATTCCTTTTTTCGTTTTGGCTGAAGCTTCAATTTCTATATCCCCATAATTTTCTGGTACTTCGGGTGTGTTATCTAGTCCATCATGCCATGTGACTTTTACTTTTGGCATATTTCCCCTTTTTGGAAAATGAAAGTCTAAAGTAGAGGATAAGGGATAAAACAGTTTATTGTGTCCTGTTAATTTTTTAGGTTGAATTTTTTCTGGGAGTCCTAAATCTAAGAACTGATGAAAACCATCCATAATGTGTGCACCCCAGTCTCCCAGGGCTCCATTTCCAAAAGCATACCAGCATCGCCATTGACCATCTATAAAATCTTTATGAAAATCATGATAGGGATAAGCTACATGCCAACCATCCCAATCCAGGGTCTTTGGAACTTCACCCCCTATTGGGAATTTCTTCATTTGAGTATCCCATTCGTGCCATCGACGTTTGCTATTCATGTGGGTAGTGATTTTTTTAACGTTTTTGATTACCCCTTTTTCTACCCATGTTTTAAATTGATAATAGTTGTCCTGACAATGCCCCTGATTACCCATTTGTGTGGCGATATTAAATTTTTTAGCTGCCCTAATCAACATCTCCGATTCTTCAAATGTTCGGGTTAGCGGTTTTTCAACATAAACATGTTTTCCCAAAGACATCGCAAGAATTGTGATGGGAAAATGAGAAAAATCTGGAGTCGCGATACTCACGGCATCAATCTGATTTCCCATATCATCAAACATAGCTCTAAAATCTTGGTACTTATTGGCCCCTTTATGGATACTAATTGTTTTGAGTGTCTTTTTACCTCCCATATTGATATCGCAAAGTGCAACCACATTAGCAGCACCCGTTGCATATAGTTCCCTTACTACACTTGCTCCTCTGTTCCCTATTCCACAGCAGGCTAGATTCACCTTATCGTTTGGGGAGACAACAGCTTTTTTAATCACTTTACCAGAGGTATCTCGAATTTCTTTTTTGGGAATGAGTACGTGACTCGGAAGCACCAACAGGGATCCAACATATATCCCAGACTTTCGAATAAAATCTCTTCTTGATTTTTTGTTTTCTTTATTATTTATTTCCATAATCTTTACTTTAATATTTTTAGCAGTTCCCATTTAAACTAAATCTTATGAATTTATGGAGTAATAATATATAATTTAATTACTTTAAAAAAAAATTGTATTAAACCCTTGATCATATTGTAAGTCTAAATCAATATTAAAATCAAAGTAATGAAAAATTACATCCTTCTTTTACTTCTCTCATTAATAACTGTGAATTCATTTGCTCAAGAGTTTCATGGGAAAGCTTATTATATGTCAAAAACTAAAATGAATCCAAACTTTGGAAAAAACATGCCTCCTGAAAGGAAACAGAGAATGATGGAACGACTTAAATCCAATTTGGAAAAAAACTATGAACTGGATTTTAACAGTACTTCGTCTTTATTTTATGAAGAAGAAAGATTGGGGGTTTCTGGGGGGGATGGGCGTTTCAATTTTATGTCCTTTATGAGTCCATTTCAAGGCATTTTACATAAAGAGTTTGGCACGAAAACCTTCACTAATCGTCTAGAGTTCTTCGGAAAATTCTTTCTAATAAAAGACAGTTTGCCCAATAATAAATGGGTCCTGAGTGGAGAATCAAAACAAATTGGAAGTTATATGGCCTATAGAGCTTCAACTAGCAGAGAAGTCCCCCAACAAGTATTTCAATTTGGACGACAAAGCGAGAATGAGGAAAATAAGAAACCCAAAATTAAGACCGTCAATATTACAGCATGGTTTACCCCCCAGATCCCTATTCCCACAGGCCCAGACAAACATGGAGGATTACCCGGACTCATTCTTGAAGTTAGCACCGATAATACCACTGTGCTCTGCACGAAAGTAGTAATGAATCCTCAGCATAAGATAAAAATAAAAGAACCCNATAAGGGAACTAAAGTAACCCAAAAGGAGTATGAGCAAATNCGCAAGGATAAGATTGCAGAAATGCGTGAGATGTATGGAAGAAACCGAAGGCGAGGAGGTGGAGGNGGTAATANATCACGTTAANTTNAAGATANAAAATTTGAAAAAAATATTCTTATTAGGTTTCTATCTATTNCTCTCAACCTATACTATNGCTCAAAATATTGACTTAGAGGGAGTAATAACNGATANCAATGGTATTCCCATTATGGGAGCCAATATTGTTGCTGTTGAAAAAGAAACCCAAATCCTCGATGGTTTTGGAATCTCAAATGAAGCAGGCTTTTACAGGTTGNCTNTAAAAAGNGCNANAGATTATGAAATNAAAATATCGTTTATAGGGCTTAAAGAAGTAGCCTTTGTTTTTAATGAGCAAGATAATATTGAAAAAAACTTTGTTTTAGANGAACAAGCNGAGTCCTTGGATGAGGTAGAATTGGTCTATGANATGCCTGTTACCATNAAAGGAGATACCATTATCTACAATGCAGATTCATTCAACACNGGATCNGAAAGAAAGCTGGAAGATGTCCTCAAAAATATGCCGGGTATTGAAGTCAACGATGACGGANTAATAGAAGTTGAAGGGAAAGAAGTGACAAAAATAANNGTAGANGGAAAAGATTTTTTTGATGGAGATTCAAAACTAGCAACCCAAAATCTCCCAGCTAATGCTGTAGGAAAAGTGGAGGTTTTAAGAAATTTTTCTGAAGTCAATCAATTGAGAAGTGTTACCAATAATGAGGNTAATGTAGCCATCAATATNAGNCTTAAAAGTGGTAAAGACAAATTCTGGTTTGGAGAGTTGGGAGGAGGAATTGGTAATGATGATCGTTTTGTGGCTGANCCCAAGATTTTTTACTATTCCAAAGACATCAGTGTNAATCTTTTAGGGAANATCAACAATNTAGGGANGCCANCGCTTAGCCGNAGGGATTTCTACCGCTTTGGTGGTGGATTCAANAACCTCAANGCAAGAANGGGAACCTCCATTAACATCAGTTNTGACGACGCTGGAATTACCGAATTACAAAACAACAGGGCNAANTCTATTGACTCCCAGTTTGGAGCATACAATTTTAGNTATGCTCCCTCTGAAGCTTTGGAGTTTAGTGGTTTTGCTATCTANTCTANGGCAGAAAACATATTGGAGGAGAAAAATATCCGTCGTTATACCGTCTCCAATGCATTGGAGGAAACCTCTGAGTATTCCACCCAAGAGAATGAGCAACAGTTATTCAAATTCACTACCGAANTTAACCCTAATGAAAATNTCCAAACAGAATACAATNTGNTTTACAAAANNTCGAATCAAAATGAACTTTCTNATCTTACTNCTATTTCTGGTAGACAAGGACAAAGGGTTCCTGAACAGATCCGNCAGAATAGGGATCAGTCGCCATATTCCCTCAATCAGGAATTGCGGATTTACTACACCCTGAATGAAGATCATATCTTTTCAANNGAGCTACAACATTTAGTCCAAGAGGAGAATCCTTTTTATCGTGCAATCAAACAATTTCAACCTTTTGGNGGGTTATTGAACTTAGATGTTGATCAAGAAAACTTTAATATCAATCAGAATCGAAAAGCNAAAACTGGAAAATTAGAAGCTAAGTTGGANTATTTTTATATANTTTCACNCAAGGCCAATCTNAATTTTACANTNGGNNTTACNGATGTAAAACAANATTTNAACTCCTCTATTTTNCAGATTTTAGANAANAANANCAATCNNTATTTTTTGGAAGATAATTTGAACAACNATGTTTCATTTCATTTTCAGGATGCNTATGCTGCNNTNCATTACCGCTTCATCTCTGGAATTTTNACCTTTGACCCCGGTGTCNCATTACATTCTTATAAGACGNTGACCGAGCAATTGGGGAATACTNAGGACAATGCCTTTACCTTTTTTCGACCAGATTTACGGATTTTGATGANGCTAAAAGATTCTGAAANCNTNAGACTTNTTTANCGCTCNACTCNACAATTTTCAGACATTAACCAATTGGCTGNNGGATATATCTTNAGGAACTACAATTCCTTTTTTCAGGGAAATCCCAATTTGGAAGCTNCCNTATTTAATGTGGTCAATCTGAATTATCAAAGTATTAATATTTTTAATTTTACCAACATATTTGNCAANNTCAGTTATTCCAAAAGANACAATGCAATTCAGAATANCAGCTCCATTGCTGGAATTAACAGCCTTAGGTCNGCTTCCAACTCCNACTTTCCTCGTGAGATTTANANTGTCTNTGGTAGAATTGANAAAAGATCTAAAAACNTNAAAGGCGGTGCAANTATNAATTATAANTNCAGNGATTTTAATAATGTTATAAACAATACTCCAACGGNATCAAGTAATTTTACCCANCGCTACCAATTGAATATCGCCACCAACTTNAGNACTAAACCCAATATAGAAATTGGCTATTCCTATAGTATAAGAGNTTATAAAACAGGAAGTGTTGAAAGTAAATTTTTAACAGATGCACCCTATATTCGTTTTGACGCTTATTTTTTAAAGGGATTTGTTTTCAACGCAAAATATACCTACAACTTTTACCGCAATCAGGACCAAACCCTAAACGAATATCGTTTTTTGGAAGCAGATTTGTCGTACACGCCTAACGGATCTAAATTGGAGTTTGGTGTAAGTTTTAACAATTTACTCAACGATACCCAAATCAATAGGGATAGTTTTAATCAATTTTCTTTTACAACGAATTCTTACATCATTCAGCCAAGATATGTTGTATTTCAAGTTACTTACGACCTCACAGCCATTGCAGGTAAAAGCGATAAAAAAATGAAAAAGTAATTAATTTAGCATTCCAATAGCCTCAATCCAATCGACCATATTGTTAAACCAATTATCTACAGGGTAACCTGTCTTTCTCATACCGAAACCATGAGCTCCGTGATGATAATTGTGTAGTTCGCTAATAAATCCTTTTTTAACCCACTCGATATAAAGTTCAGCACAGCGGGAAGAAAGTTCCCAATTATCCTCTGTAGTACAGGCCATAAAAAGGGGAGGGCCATAGGAGGGAGGCTCTTGATTTTCTACAATTACCATCCATGGATATATGGGCGCAATAAAATTGGGTCGGTTTTTTTCTTCTGATTTATAGGTTACTTCCATAGTTACTGCTCCACCTGCAGAGAATCCCATAATTCCAATCTTGTTAGGATCAATTTTGTACCTTTCAGCATTTTCTCTAACATGTTTAATGGCATTTAACCCATCTAAATAACCATAAGTCAATTGCTTCTTTTCATTCAGGAAAGGTTCTTTTAGCTGCTCATTACCATAGAGATGATCTGGTACGAGTCGGTATTTTAAAACAAATGCAGCGATTCCTTTTTTATTTAGCGCCTTTGCGACATCCAATCCTTCATGAGTAAATGCATTTCCGCGCATGCCCCCGCCAGGGCAAACAATCATAGCTGTGGATATTTTAGAATCTTCAACAGGTAAAAAAACCTGGATAGTAGGAATGGAAATGTTTTTAAAACTTAAATCATCACCAAGATAATCTTTGGTTTTTACCTCTGGGCCTTGATAATCTAAACCAGTATTGTCGTATTCAAGGGTGATGATTTCTTGACCCATGAGAGAGTAAAATAAAAATAGTAATAATATTGAAAGAAAATATTTCATTAGATTTTATTTAAAAAATAAATTCAATTTTATTCAAGCTATTAAATAGTATAAAGACTTAATTAATACACTGTACATCACCCGAATATAAATAAATATTATAAAATGTTTTGAAGCTTAATAATCTCCAAATAACATCTTTTAGTTGAGTTCAACACCAAACAAATTTAGAAAATTTAGTTTAACCCAAAGGAAGAGAAATTTTTGTCTAGTTGTTTTTAAAGGCCTTTAATTTTTCAATTAGTTCTGGAACTACTTCAAATGCATCTCCCACAACTCCATAATCAGCAGCCTTGAAAAAAGGTGCTTCTGGATCATTATTGATAACGACCTTTACTTTTGAGGAATTGATCCCTGCCAAATGTTGAATAGCACCGGATACACCTATTGCAATATACAAATTGGATGCAACCGGTTTCCCAGTTTGTCCTACGTGTTCACTATGGGGACGCCACCCCATATCAGAAACAGGTTTTGAACAGGCTGTTGCAGCTTCCAAGGTTGAAGCCAAATCTTCTATAAGATGCCAATTTTCTGGACCCTTTAGTCCTCGACCTCCAGATACTACAATTTCAGCATCGGCAATAGTTATTTGACCACTGGTCTTTTCAATCTTTTCTAATATAAAATTAGTTTCTGATGAGACGTCTGACTTCATTTCAGAAATAATTTCTTTGGGGTCTTCTTTTAGTCCAAAAGAATTATTAGATAAACTAATAATATTTAATTCATTATCAAGAATACAAGTATGAAAAGCTTTATTAGTAAAACAAGATCGCTTTACGCTCAGGGGGTCTATAGATTCAGGGAGTCCAACCACATTGGAAGCGTAGCCTGCCGATATAGAAATAGCCAATAANGGGGCCAAGTATTTNGCATTTGCACTAGAACTNAAAAGCACCAGNTTTACNCCATTTTCTTTTACGACTGAAGCTAGATTAGCNGCATACCGCTCGGCGATGAAATTTTCCAGTTTAGGGTCACTGATCTGAATCACNCGCTCAACACCGTANGTTCCCAGTGTTTGGTAATCTATTTGATTGAAACTGACAGCAATCAATTTAACACCCAATTGGTCAGCAATGGCNCTACCATANNAAGCNAGTTCAAGTGCAGACTTCTTAAATTTTCCGTTNTCGGATTCTGTNTAGATTAAAATACCCATTTTATTTTTTTCTAAATTACTTTGGCTTCATTGTGAAGNAAATCNATAAGTNGGTCTATTTGATNGGAATCNACCATTTTGACNGCTCCCTTTGGNGCAGGTTTTTCAAATTTTAAAATTGTAGATTTGATCTNGNTATCNAGAGNATCCAGAACCGTCAAACTTTTTTGACGAGCTTGCATGATTCCTCTCATATTNGGAATTATCAAGTCATTTTCCTCTACCAGACCTTTTTGAGCACCAATCACNANAGGAAGCTCACAACTGACGGATTCAATACCTCCATCAATTTCTCGCTTGGCTTTGGCAGTNCNTCCCNCTATTTCAAGCCCCATACAATTAGTNACAAAATTATAACCCATTAGTGCAGANAGCATCCCTGGAACCATNGCACCATTNTAATCAATGGACTCTCTTCCCGCAATGATCAAATCATAATTTTCTTCNTTGCAGTGGGCACTNAATTGTTGNGCTACCTGAAAACCATCTGTAGGATTAAGATTAACCCTAAAGGCTCTATTGGCACCAATAGCCAAGCANTTTCTNAGTGTGGGNTCACAACTGGCCTCTCCAACTGTGATTACAGTTACNTCTGCTTGTTCTTTTTGTTGAAACCAAACTGCTCGGGTNAGTCCAAATTCGTCATTGGGATTGATGATGAATTGAATGCCATTTTTGTCAAAGANTGTATTATNATCAACAAAATTTATTTTAGATGTGGTNTCAGGAACATGACTGATNCATACCAAAATTTTCATNAAAGNNTTTTTAAGTCAATCATTTATATGATTGTATAACAAATTAATNAAAANNAGGACTATAAATTGATTAAAACGATCAATAATCTACAAATACAAATNTATGAAAAAATACTATGCATGCATAGTATTTTTTCANAGATTTAATCTAATAATCATATTGAGTNTAAATTCAACANTCGTAGCATNGGTTTAATTTTTTNAGTATNNATTAAGGGTCATTCCCTTATATTNCNTAAATAATTTATCAAACTTTTCTTTTGAGGTAAAGCTACAAACTCTCNAAATAGTATNTAAGTCACNACTTANNTTAANGAAGTNTTTTNATTTTNTGANACTGTCTNCAATTTAGACGGCATANGTAAGNTTTNATNTATCNGCNTTTAATATNANNATGTNATTTTTGNTGAGNTCTAATTTTANTTTNTAATTAAATATTAAAAAAANTATATCAAATTAATANTAAAAGGGGGGTAAAAACTTGGGGGGATTANCCCATCAAAGANTGTACTTTCATCGCCAAGCCCATATCTCCATCAATTTTGACTTGCCCTCCCATAACTGCCATCATGGGGTTGAGTCCNCCATCTCTNAGTTTCTCCAAAACTTCTGTNGAAACTGTTATGGTGCAATCTGCTTCTAANTCATCCATNGAAACAGTATTNTNNTCGCCATTTCCATCAATAAATACAGCGTTTTCATCNACCATAAATTTTAGGGTACCNCCNAAAGGACTAGCATTTTCAGCTCTCTCTTTAAACTGTTCAAATACTTTTTGATGACTCATAAAAATTGATTTTNAACAAATGTATAAAAAAATTAATCNCACTCAATTTTTTATTAATCCNNTANTAATAGGGGAATGATTATTTTANATNGCATTATGTTTNATTTTTTTTAAAGAATTAAATTTATTATTTACCAAAGCCTTAAAAGTAAAGTTAATATCTAGTACTTAAATTATTATAAAATCTAAACCTGGTTTTTTTAACCATTACTATGCATGCATAATAATTTTTAATAGATTTGCTAAAAACCNAATAATGCAATATAGAATAAAAAAAGTTGCCGTTTTAGGTTCCGGAGTCATGGGTTCNGGAATAGCATGTCAATTGGCAAATGTAGGACTCGAAGTATTGATNCTTGACATTTTGCCCCAAAAACCAATAGATACTANAACCGACAGAAATAGNGTAGCCCAAAANGCTCTNAACAAAGCCATCAAATCAAAGCCCGCACCACTNTACAAAAAAGAATATGCTAGTAGGATATTGGTTGGAAATCTAGAGGATGATTTTGAAAAAATAAATGATGTTGATTGGATAATAGAAGTTGTCTTAGAAAGGTTGGATATAAANCGGCTGATTTTCGAAANAGTTGAAAAATACAGAAAACCTGGAAGTATTGTAAGTTCTAATACTTCTAGCATACCCATTTCTCAGTTGTCTCANGGAAGATCGGAGGAATTTAAAAAAAATTTTTGCGGAACNCATTTTTTCAATCCTCCAAGATACTTGAGGTTACTTGANATCATTCCAATTGCCGAAACTCGGGACGAATTAGTTGATTTCTTTATGCACTTTGGCCAAATCAATTTGGGAAAACAAACTGTCTTATGTAAAGANACNCCTGCATTTATAGCCAACAGAATTGGAGTTATGTCGGGTGTAAAAGTATTTGATTTGACTCAGAAATATGATCTTTCCATTGAAGAGGTAGACGCGNTGACAGGTTCACTGATAGGAAGACCTAATACAGGAACCTATAGACTACAAGATTTGGTGGGTCTNGATACTGGNGAGAAAGTCANTCAATTTGTTATTGATAATGTCAAAAACGATTCCTTTTTTGAATCNGNAGGAAAGGCCCCCGAAACAAAATTTATGACCTTTCTGTTGGAAAATAACTTTTTGGGCAACAAAACAGGAAAAGGTTTTTACCACAAAACAGATCAAAAAGACAAAAAAGGGAAAACAATCATCANTGCCCTAGACCTGAAAACGTTGGAGTATAAACCCAGTATANGNCCTAAAAATCCAATAATCAAAGAAGCAAGGGCNATTGAGAAAATGCAGAAACGCATGTCNTTTTTGATATGTAAAGAATNCAAAGAAAGTCTTTTCCTCAAGGANTATTTTACAGCTATTTTTGCCTACTCTGTCCAGAGGGTNCCTGAAATTTCTNATCAATACTATCCTGTCGACGATGCTATGAGAGCNGGGTATGTTTGGGATTTTGGTCCTTTTGAATACTGGGATCTNATNGGNTTCCAAAACGGACTCGATTTGATCGAAGCTGCTGGAGANNCTNTCCCCGAATGGATCGGTCAAATGAAAAAAGCTGGTGCAGATCAATTTTACAAATATGAAAAAGGTCAAAAGAAATATTTTGATATTGAAAGCAACCAATACAAAACCATTCCTGGCTCTNATGCATTTATTATTTTNGAAAGTTTTAGGGAAAANATACCTGTAATTAAGAATAGCGAATGCGCAGTGCACGATATAGGAGATGGGGTAATGTGTTTGGAATTCCAATCCAAAAGTAATGCCATAGGAGTGGGTATAGGTAAAGGTATTGCTGAGGCGTTAGAAAAAGCTGAAAATGAAAATTGGAAGGGTCTCGTTATTGGAAACAACGCCAAGCAATTCAGTGTAGGAGCCAATCTGATGANTATTGGAATGCTCGCCATGCAAAAACAATTCGATACTTTAGATCAAATGGTAGCCGATTTTCAATCGGTCAATATGAGGATTCGAGCTTCCAAAATCCCTGTAGTGGTNGCTACACAAGGTTATGTTTTTGGTGGGGGTTGTGAAATCACCATGCATTGTGATGCTGCTGTCTGCGCTGCNGAATCCTATATAGGACTGGTAGAGGTNGGTGTTGGCCTTATACCTGGTGGAGGTGGTTCTAAAGAATTTGCTTTAAGGATTTCTGATGGCTTCTACGANGGAGATGTTAAAACACCTATGTTGATAGATCACTTTAAATCCATCGCTACAGCTGCGGTCTCAACNTCAGCCTCCGAGGCATTTGATTTACATTATCTTCTAGATACAAGAGATTCTATTTCCTATAATGTTCAACGCAATATCGGACTGGCCAAAGACAAGGTTTTGGAATTGGCCAAAGACTACATCCCCCCTTCACCCAGAGAGGACATTGAGGTATTGGGAAGATCTGGCATGGGAGTGCTCTATTCTGCCATCAACGAATATAGNTTGGGAGGNTATATGTCTGAATATGATAAGGAAATTGCTGAAAAGTTAGCCTATGTAATTTGTGGTGGTGATTTGACGAGTCCACAAAAAGTCAGTGAAAAATATTTACTCGATATTGAAAGAGAAGCCTTTATGAGTTTATTGGGAAAACCNAAAACTATGGAAAGAATACAGTACTTATTAATGAACAANAAGCCCTTAAGAAACTAGTAATTATGGAAGCNTATATTGTTAAAGGATACAGAACTGCAGTTGGAAAGGCCAAAAAAGGAGGTTTTAAGAANTACCGATCCGACGATATGTCNGTTGATGTNTTAAAACATCTGGTNAGTCAAGTTNCAGCTTTGGATCCAACTACCGTTGATGACGTNATAGTAGGGTGTGCCAACCCCGAGGGAGAGCAAGGNTTNCAAGTAGGNCGACTCATTTCCGCCAGNGCTTTGGGTATTGAAGTNCCAGGAATTACTNTTAANCGTTATTGCGCCTCTGGTNTGGAAGCTATTTCTATGGCAGTGGCCAAAATAAAAGCGGGTATGGGGCATGTGTATATTGCAGGTGGAACAGAAAGCATGAGTCTCATTCCCATGACAGGNTACAANTTGGCACCAAGCTACAAAGCAAATATGGAAAACATCAACTANCATGTTAGTATGGGAGCAACTGCAGAGGCNGTAGCCGAAAAATTCAAAATTACCCGTGAGGCAGCNGATGCATTTTCTTTCGCCTCTCACCAAAAAGCNGCGCATGCTATNGACGAAGGTTTTTTTGAAGAAGAAATTGTNCCNATTACNGTTGAAGANATNTTTGTCAAAAATGGCAAAAAAGTANGNAGTTCACATANAGTCTCGGTTGACGAGGGCGTAAGGAGAGATACTACTATAGAAGGTTTGGGTAAATTGCGGGCCGTATTTAAACAAGGGGGAATCATCACTGCAGGAAATGCCTCTCAAACTTCTGATGGAGCCGCNTTCACCTTGGTGATGAGTGAAGAAAAAGTAATANAATTGGGTATAGAGCCCGAGGCACGACTGATCGCCTGTTCTGTAGGTGGNGTTGATCCATTGTNTATGGGTATCGGTCCTTGTAAAGCNATTCCCAAAGCTTTGCTTCAAGCAGGGCTCAAACTATCAGATATAGAGCAAACAGAACTCAATGAAGCTTTTGCAGCTCAGGCTTTGGCTGTTATTAAAGAAAGTGGTTTGAATCCGGACACGGTAAATGTTAACGGTGGAGCCATAGCTATGGGCCACCCTTTGGGTTGCACAGGAGCCAAGCTCTCCATTCAGCTGTTAAACGAAATGAAGCGTCGCAATCAAAAATACGGGATGGTCACTGCCTGTGTGGGTGGAGGTCAAGGAATTGCTGGGATTTTCGAAAGATTGTAGTCTAAACTTTTTTGACCACATAAGTCACGACCCCCCAAATAATCAATTCGTTGTCTTCTGTCACTTTTATGGGTTGGTATTTCGGATTTTCTGGCATCAGATAAATACAGTCTTCCTCCACTTTTAGGCGCTTTACTGTGAACTCTCCGTCCACAAAGCACACGGCAATCTTATTGTCTTGTGGCTCTAAGCTTCTATCGATTACTAACAAATCCCCATTGTCCAGTCCTGCACCTTGCATGGATTCTCCCGATACCCGAGCATAGAAAGTAGCCTCCTCATTTTTGACCACCTCTCGGTCAATACTGATTCGCAGCTCTTTAAAGTCATCTGCAGGGGAAGGGAAACCAGCCGAAATACCTTCTTGAGCCAGATAAGACATTTTTCCCAGTTCCTGATTTGGTTGAAAAAAGACGATTTTATCCCCTGTATCATTCATTTTACCCTGATGATTTCGTTCATTTCCGTTGTAAACCGATTGGAGAGGTGTTCCCGTTTCATTTTCCATGTTTGTTTTAAATCCTGACTAGCCAGTTTCATGCGGTGTGGGCCATATCGCCGATGAATTTTATCCAAAGTTTCCATCAATGCGCTATGTTTTGCTGTATCCTGTTCGAACAAATTAATTTGTCTCGAAGAGGAAGGCGTCAGTCCCAACAGTATTACCCCCGCTTTTTTATATTCTATTCCCGGTTTGAAAATATTCCTCAACCCTATCAGTGCATACCGATTTAAAATAAAGTTGGAGTCTGTAGCGTGGGGAAGTGTAATGGTACAGCCGTTTCGATATTGCTCGGCCTTGGGATCAAAAGGATTGCTCCTTACAAAAACGTGGAGGGCCGTTGCACAACTTTTCTGATTTCTCAGTTTTTCAGCTCCCAAGAGCGTGTAGGTAGTGATGCGTTCTTCAATATTAATAGATGTAGTAAGTATATTTTTAAAACTTCGAGTGGTCGCAATGGACTTTTTTGAAAGGGTGACTTCTTCCAATTGGATGGAAGGAACGCCTTCCAAATCTCCTTTCAAGCGGAGTCCCAGTATACTCATTTGTTTTTTAACCCAATCATCCGGTAAATTCACAAAATCCAATGCGGTTTTGATCTGCATGGCTTGGAGCCGTTTTGCGTGTTGTCTGCCCACACCCCAAACATCTTCTATGGGGGTCCATTTCAATGCTTTCAAACGTTTTTCCTCACTGTCAATACAGTAAACTCCCTGCGTTTTATTGTCAAATTTTTTGGCAATCTTATTAGCAATTTTGGCTAAGGCCTTGGAAGGAGCCAAGCCTACAGATACAGGAATTCCAGTCCATCGTCGTACTTGCTTGCGTATTTTTAAGCCTCTTTCTTTTAGGTCGAAATGATCAAAACCTTCAAACTTTAAGAAAGCCTCGTCTATACTGTATATTTCTACATTGGGGGTATAGGTTTCCAAGATTTTCATCACCCGATTACTCATGTCTCCGTAGAGGGGATAGTTGGAAGAAAAAACCCTGATATTGTATTTTTTAAATTCGTTTCGAAATTTAAAGGCAGGAGCTCCCATAGGAATCCCTAGGGCTTTGGCTTCATTACTTCGAGCAATTACACATCCATCGTTATTGGAGAGAATAACGACTGCTTTGCCCTCGAACTGGGGTTGAAAAACCCGTTCGCAAGAAGCGTAAAAATTATTGCAATCAATTAAAGCAAACATCTGTAAAACAGAATTTTGTAAGGGATGGTCGAGAAAATAGCCTTGGTTTTTAGTATAAAAACAATTCCATCGTCATCACCAATCCATTACAAATTTAATAAGAATTCGATTGTTTTATAGACAAAATTCAACCTCTTTGGGCAAAAATTGTAATTTTGTTTTAAGGACTAGTAGTAATACAATCTAATGGACAAATATTCATTCCTAAATTCAGCACACACTGCCTACTTTGCCGAACTATACGATCAATACCTACAAAATCCCGATACTGTGGAACCCAGTTGGAGGGCTTTCTTTCAAGGGTTTGATTTTGGCTTAGAGAATGGCGCATGGCCAGCAGAGGTCGCAAAGGTAGAAGTGCCCGAATCGGTTAAGAAAGAATTTCAGGTTGTCAAACTAATTGAAGGTTACCGCACCCGAGGCCATTTATTTACCAAAACCAATCCTGTTCGTAACCGAAGAAGCTATAGCCCCAATTTGGATGTAGAGAATTTTGGATTATCACAAGAGGATTTAACTACTATATTCAATGCTGGTTCAATAGTTGGAATAGGTCCCAGTACCTTATCTACATGATCNTAGCACANCTNCAAAGTACTTATTGTGAGTCNATTGGNGTNGAATANATGTANGTNAGAAATGTAGAGAAAAAANATTGGATTAAAGACAGGCTCCACCAAAANCAAAATCAACCCAACTTTAGCCCCGNACAAAAGAAAGACATACTNAACAAGNTNAATCAAGCCGTAAGNTTTGAAAGNTTTTTACATACNAAATACGTNGGACAAAAAAGATTTTCCNTGGANGGAGGCGAGTCTCTNATTCCNGCATTGGACGCACTTATTTTGGCAGCGGATGCCAAAGGAGTGGAAGAGTTTGTCATGGGGATGGCCCACAGGGGAAGACTCAACACATTAACCAATATATTTGGAAAATCGCCCAAGGATATTTTTAGNGAATTCGACGGAAAGGATTATGATGAAGTCGTATTTGATGGAGATGTGAAATACCATATGGGNTGGACGGCAAAGATTGANCCCAACAATGACGGTAGGAAAATCAATATCAATCTCGCTCCNAATCCTTCACACTTGGAAACCGTGGGAGCCGTGGTAGAGGGAATCACNAGGGCTAAGATGGATAATAAATTTAGCGGTAACCCNTNNAAGGTTTTACCGATTGTTGTGCATGGTGATGCAGCGATTGCAGGACAGGGAATTGCCTACGAGATTGTTCAGATGGCCCGATTGAAAGGCTATCAAACAGGAGGAACCATTCATATTGTGGTCAACAATCAAATTGGTTTTACTACCNATTATTTGGATGCCCGTTCTAGTACCTACTGNACAGATGTGGGAAAGGTGACCTTATCTCCTGTAATGCACGTCAATGCAGATGACGTGGAAGCGGTTGTCCACTCAGTGCTATTTGCCTTGGATTTTAGAATGCATTTCAATGCAGACGTTTTTATNGACTTACTGGGATACAGAAAATANGGGCACAATGAAGGNGATGAACCNAGATTTACCCAACCCAAATTGTATAAGGCAATTGCAGCACACAAAAACCCAAGAGATATTTATGCTGAAAAGCTTNTAGNTCAGGGTATNATAGACCAAAATTACGTTAAANANGAGNCGACNNCATATANGTCCAAACTAGAACAAAATCTTCAAGTNTCACGAACGGAGGAAACTACTGTTGTCACACCCTTTATGAAAGATGAATGGTTNGGCTATCAAAGAGTAGACGAAAAGGGAATGTATTCCGACATTCCTACCGCGGTGAATTTAGATGCTCTTACTCAAGTAGCTAAAACGATAACCAATGTNCCTTCCAAGAAAAAGTTTTTGAAAAAAATTGAACGATTNATTGCGNACCGCAACAAAATGTTTTTTGAGACCAACAANCTGGATTGGGCGATGGGGGANTTGCTNGCTTATGGAACCCTACTGCNAGAGGGNTANAATGTTAGACTTTCTGGTCAAGATGTAGAAAGAGGAACTTTTTCTCACCGTCATGCTGTACTTAAGTCAGAGTCTGCTGAGGAGGAGGTAATATTACTCAACNTGATCCGTCCANAAAAGCAAGGGCGNTTTCGAGTNTACAACTCATTTTTGTCAGAGTATGGTGTCTTAGGATTTGACTACGGNTATGCTATGGCAAGTCCCAATTGTCTTACCATTTGGGAGGCTCAATTTGGAGATTTTTCTAATGGTGCTCAGATCATGATCGACCAATACATATCGGCGGCAGAAGATAAATGGAAAACNCAAAACGGGATAGTAATGTTNCTACCTCANGGNTATGAGGGGCAAGGAGCAGAGCACTCCTCAGCAAGGATGGAGCGTTATTTACAGCTCTGTGCCAATGACAATATGTTTGTTGCCAACTGTACTACTCCTGCTAATTTCTTTCACTTATTAAGAAGACAAATGGTAGGGAATTANAGAAAACCCCTTATTNTATTNACNCCCAAGAGTTTATTACGTCATCCCAAAGCCGTTTCAAAAGTAGAGGCGCTNACCAATGGAAGTTTTCTTAGGGTAATNCCTGACAATGAAGTAGCNGTTAAAGAAGNTAAAAAACTNGTCTTTTGTTCNGGAAAATTNTACTATGATTTGATCGATGCCAGAGTGAAAAAAGAGCGAATGGATGTCGCNATTGTAAGGGTAGANCAACTTTTTCCCTTACCCCAAAAAGAAATTAAAGCTCAGATCAATCACTATNCCAACTTGNAGGAGGTGGTNTGGGCNCAAGAGGAACCCCGAAATATGGGNGCATGGGGTTATTTACTCCTGCATTTACCAGAGGCGCAAAATATGAGACCCGCGACCCGAAGATATTATGGCTCGCCTGCGGCAGGTAGTGCNGTAAGATTCAAAAATAGACAACAACAGGTTATCGACTATGTCTTTGATCCNTNNTTAGATAATTTTGTTAGGAANAATAAGTNAAATCTNNAATAATAATAAGAGTAATTAATTAAGATTTAAAANCAAANCTTGGTATAANTCCATTAAAAATAGAAACCACAATNATCAAGATTTGTATTTCAAAGAAATCTTTAAAACGATATCCAATAAATGTTANTTTTGTAATNANGGATATATTAANGAGATCGATGGACTTTAGTTTTACAATAGGAATANNGGTTCNAAANAATAAANTATGATTTTAGAGATGAAAGTCCCNTCACCGGGAGAATCAATAACAGAGGTAGAAATTGCAAAATGGTTGGTANCCGATGGTGACTATGTTGAAAAAGATCAGGCCATTGCAGAAGTNGACTCTGACAANGCCACTCTCGAATTACCTGCTGAGNTNAGTGGNANTATTACCNTTAAAGNAGANGAGGGAGACNCTGTAGAGGTAGGCCAAGTTGTTTGCTTGATTGATACAGAGGCTGAACGCAAAGCAGTACAAAGTAACTCATCAACCCCCTTAGTAGAAAATGATTCCCCCACTACTTCTATAGCTGTTGCTCCCGTTGTGAAAACCAATTATGCCGCTGGTTCTGCCTCACCAGCTGCCAAGAAGATCATTGCAGAAAAGGGACTGGACTTAAATTCATTAGTAGGTAAGGGAAGAAATGGCAGAATTACCAAAGAGGATGCAGTCAACGCTGTTCCTTCAATGGGAAGTGCTCCCACTTGGAGTAAAAGAGGGGAAAAGCGAGAGAAACTCTCCATGTTGCGTAGAAAAGTAGCAGAACGACTGGTAGCTGTCAAAAATGAAACGGCTATGTTGACGACCTTCAACGAAGCCGATATGGCGCCTATTTTTGCCCTGCGTAAAAAATACAAGGAAGAATTTACTGAAAAACACGGAGTAGGTTTAGGTTTTATGAGTTTTTTCACCAAGGCAGTAGTTAGGGCATTACAAATGTATCCCGATGTTAATTCAATGATTGATGGTGATTATAAAATTGCATACGACTACTGCGACATTAGCGTGGCAGTATCTGGTCCCAAGGGATTGATGGTGCCCGTGGTTCGTAGTGCCGAAAATCTCTCTTTTAGAGAAATAGAACAAGAAATCAAGCGACTGGCCATCAGAGCAAGAGAGGGTCAAATCACTGTTGATGATATGACAGGAGGAACCTTTACCATTTCCAATGGAGGGGTATTTGGATCCATGCTATCTACTCCTATCATAAACCCCCCTCAATCTGCTATTTTAGGTATGCACAATATTATTGAGCGTCCTGTGGCCTTTAAGGGTAATGTAGAAATTCGTCCTATGATGTATTTGGCTTTGTCATATGATCACTGTATTGTAGACGGAAAAGAGTCGGTTGGATTTTTGGTAGCTATCAAACAGGCTTTGGAAAGTCCAGAAGAGTTTTTGTTGGACAATGACATTAAAAAAGCACTAGAGATATAGGCTAAGGCGATGGGCACTATAATCAATTAATACTTTATTTTTTTTCAAAAAATCAGCCCCCAGAATCCCATCAATAGGTTTTGTATTCTCATGAATCAATGTTGCATTGATATGCTGCATATCTAGCAAAACAAAAGATTGTTTTCCTACATTGTATCTCCCCAATATCAGATCACATTTGTGACCCAAAACAGCTTTTACCTTATCCTTACCGGCACCCGAGGCCTCAAAAGGATCTCCCTTTTCAAAGATATTGAATTTTTCTTTGTTGGTAAGTGCAATACAACTGCTTGAGGCACCCGTATCAACAAGTAACGTGGCTTTGTGACCATTAATTCTCGCTTGGCAGACCAAGTGTCTGGTCTTTGTGAATTTTAATTTAACTTTTTTAGGATTGCTTTCAAACAAACTACAGCATTTTTACAAATGTAATAAACGAAACCTTAATTTTACCTTTAATGAAATTGATTGATACGCATACCCATCTTTATGTTGAGGCCTTTGATGAGGATAGAGATTATGTAATTCAAAAAGCTAAAGAAAAAGGAGTAGAGCGTTTCTATCTCCCATCAATAGACAGTAGTTATACCAATAGGATGTTGGATTTAGAAAAAAGGTACCCAGACAGTATCCGCTTGATGATGGGACTGCATCCTACATATGTTAGGGAGAACTACAAAGACGAACTAAGTCATGTACATCAATATTTGGTAAATCATGATTTTGCTGCAGTAGGAGAGATAGGGATCGATCTTTATTGGGATAAGAGCTTTTTAAAGCATCAACAAGAGGCCTTTGATCTTCAAATTCAGTGGGCCAAAGAAAAACGATTACCCATTGTGATTCATTGTCGCGATGCCTTCAACGAAGTTTTTGAAGTATTGGAAGGTCATAGGGGTAACGATTTGACTGGGATTTTCCATTGCTTTACTGGAGCAAAAGAACATGCTGAAAGAGCTATCGGGCTAAATCTTAAGTTGGGAATAGGAGGTCTTGTTACCTTCAAGAATGGCAAAATTGATCAATTTTTAAAACAAATTTCTATTGATGATATCGTTTTAGAGACGGATTCACCCTATTTGGCTCCTGTACCCTTTAGAGGAAAACGCAATCAAAGTGAATATTTGGTTTATGTACTGAAAAAACTTTCGGAAATATATCAAAGAAATGAAGAGGACATTGCTATGATTACTTCCAAAAATGCACTTGCTGTTTTTAAATTTTAAACTCATTTTTTAATTGGTTGATTTTCAATTAATAAACTAATTTTCTATTAATTTTAAAATTTTAATGAAAAGTATTTTTTTCGTTAATTGAATATATTTTAAAATAAATTAGAGAGGTGGCCGAGTGGTTGAAGGCGCACGCCTGGAAAGTGTGTATTCCGTTATCGCGGAATCGAGGGTTCGAATCCCTTCCTCTCTGCTCAATAGTCCTGAAGACTCAGTGTTTTCGGGGCTTCTTTTTTTTAGTTGCCTGTAGAGTTGCCTTTTCCTCTATTTTTCAACTTTCACTCTAATATCTCAAATTTAGCAGTTTATTTTTTGATTACCTTAGGGTATTCAAATAAAATATTAACCCTATTCACATGAAAATCAGTATAAACAGGCATAGCATGCCTTAATCCCTGCT
>PAHA01000030.1 GCA_002711215.1 Flavobacteriaceae bacterium | reverse complement strand
CTTTCCTAATTCGCTTGTGAACAGGGATTGTAGATGAATAATCCAAATAGGCAGAACGAAAAATTTCTTGATCAAAAATACTCATTCTTTCTACCGATTTCAATTTGGTGATTGAAGTAGCAACCCTATTTTCACGATTAAAAATCTTATCTTTACTTAAAATAGTAGTTGTTTTGACTTTTTTATAATCCATTACATTTTCATTTCCCAATTCAGGATTAATATCAGATAGATTGATATTATAATCTTCTTCCAAAATACCAAAAGCATAGAAGGAAGTGAGGTTAGAAGATATATCTTCTTCATTATCTACAAACAGGAAAATATCCGTGAAATTGGACTCATTAGGGGTGCCAATAGAATCAATCAATTGTTGATAGGCAGCTATATAAACTGATATTTCCAAATCCTCCACCTTGGTAGATACGGATTTGAGTGATTGACTCACCGCTAAAGAAAATTCTTCTTCTTTATTTTGCCAAGCCNTATTNATCCAATAGGCTTGAACNANGATTANNGCNACTANNGANATAATCATCAAACTTACCAATAAAATGAAAAAATCTTTTTTCAAACTGTATCGCTGNTATCAANNGTAAATTTCATCAAAATTANCTATTGTAAAGCCTAATGTACTGTTAATAAATCTAATTATTTGGATTCAATAAGTTCCAGATGAATTTCATGTATTATTTNTAANGTTTTATCCCANTCAATATTTTNAATTACAAAATCTGACATAGNAATTTTTTTATTATCGCTCCATTGATGNGACATTCTTGATTTGATTTGTTCTTCAGTTNACTTNTCTCTACTTTAGAACNCTGTCTATTCTAAGACGCTCNGGAGCNGTTACCAATATGACTACNTCNCAATCATCAACTGCACCTGNTTCAAATAAAATNGCAGCCTCCTTGATAATGTANGGAGCATTTTGTTGACCTATAAACATATGAAAATCCTTNTTTACAGCAGGATGAACGAGGGCATTTAAGTCGTCTAATTTTTTCTTGTCAGAAAAAACCAANTCTGCNAATAGAGATCGATTAAATTCTAGGCCATTNTATATATNATCGCCAAATAGTCCTTTTATTTTACTGGTTAATTCTTCATCCTCCTCCATCAATTTCTTTGCTTGANTATCNGAATCATAGCATGGCACTCCCAATGANNCAAATACCTTTAGGATGGTAGATTTTCCNCTTCCNATTCTNCCTGTAAGACCAACAATTTTCATTTTCGAATTAAATAATCAACTTCTTTGGGTATCCATCTAATATTTCTTACNCCTTCTGGTTTCATCTCCAAAAANANATCCATGGAGTTTTTTGTATTTAAATGGGATTTCTCAAAATCACATGTAAATTTAAAATCTCCAGACTTAATTGACTCNGCTNTNTCCATTAAAACCAANAAAGTAACANTNAAAGATTGGGGGAAGAGTTTAATAGCCAAAGAGTCTGGTAAATTTTTAATNTTGATAAAAGNCTCTAGGGATTTTTCAGTAAATCTTTTAACNGGTAATTTGATCAAAATTTTATTNGTTTCAAATTGGATTTGNTTCCAAGATACTATGTTGACTACTTCATNTATATCCTNATCAATATTCTCTTTTGATAAATTGGGTATGATAAATTTATTTANTGTATCAATTTTTTGAGAAGGGCCGAAAACCCATANACTATCTGGTTCAANCCCCCAATCTCCTGCGCTATCATATCCAGGTTTAAAATCAANTTTACTTGGAGGGATTANAGGGATTTTNTTGCGTTTCAATGCACTGAANGGAAAANTTANTTTAGTTGGTGAAATCANGTTCAATNTNACATTTTGATATAACTGCTGCTGAAGAACAAGTTTTTGATCNACTAAATCAATTTCCNCTAGATTATCAGAAAAATNGGCATTATCNANNNTTACNCTGATANTTTTTTTAAAGAAATGATAAATTAANAGCTGAAAACCACTTGCTGTAATATCNGCCTTAATTGATTCTTTAATGTTAGGGTCAAGAATNACTAGTTTTGGAACGCCAATAAATTTGACTTCAAAGTTGACNGAGGANCTNTAGGANTTAGATAGNTTGGTAANAATCCAAAANAAAGAGGAAAGTGCAAAGAACAACAAAAAGAATCTTAATCTATTTTTTCCTGGAAATCTTAATCTATAATATTCAAAATTTCGTTGCATTGTANTAATTCATAATCCCATAGAAAAGAANATCAGCTCGATTCTAANGCATCAATNATNTCTTGACTGACTCCTACATTGGANAATCCTCCATCGTGAAAAAGNTTCTGTAAGGTTACCTTTTTGGTGTAATCAGAAAACATAANTAAGGTATAATCAGCACAATCTTCTGCCGTGGCATTACCAAGGGGAGAAGTTTGATCAGCATAGTTTAAAAATCCATCCAATCCCTTNACNCCTTTTCCTGCNGTNGTGAGCGTAGGTGACTGAGAAATGGTATTAACTCTTACTTTTTTATCTTTACCAAAAAAATAACCAAAACTCCTCGCTATAGACTCCAAATAGGCTTTNTTGTCTGCCATATCGTTATAGTTGGGAAAGGTTCTTTGAGCAGCNATNTAGGAAAGAGCAATAATACTTCCCCAAGGATTCATAGCATCTTTTTGATAAAGTGTNTGTAAAAGCTTNTGNAAAGAAACTGAAGACACATCCCAACCCNTNGTCATCCAATCATGATTTAAGTCGGTNTAATGCTTACCTTTCCTAACATTAACAGACATACCAATAGAATGAAGTACAAAATCCAATTTTCCACCCAAATGAGAGATNGATTGGTCGATGAGATTTTCTANNTCCTNTAATTGAGTNGCATCAGCTGGAATAACAATGCTATTTGTTTTATCAGCCAAGTCNTTGATGGCTCCCATTCTCATNGCTACAGGCGCATTGGTCAAAACAAATTCTCCACCCGCNTTCTTGACCGCCTCTGCAGTTTTCCAAGCAATAGACTGTTCATCAAGAGCACCAAAAATGATTCCTTTTTTTCCTTCTAANATATTATGAGACATGGGTTTNTTTGATTTAAATTGNATCNAAAGATACAGTTAATTAAGTAATTGTCTNGCATGTTCNAGAGCTGTTCGAGTCAATTTCTCACCAGATAGCATTTGCGCCAACTCAGTAACCCTTTCNTCTTGATTTAATTCTTTCAATCGGGTAANNGTGGTATTTTGTTTAACCTCTTTNTAGACCATGAAATGNTGTTTNCCCTTGGCAGCAACCAAAGGNAGNTGAGTAATGGNAAATACNTGCATATGTTGAGACATATTAGCCATAATGTTTGCTATTTCATTGGAGACCGCACCCGAAACACCAGTGTCAATNTCATCAAAAACTATAATNGGTAATTGTTTGAATTGAGANAGAATNGCTTTTATAGACAACATAATCCTTGACATCTCCCCTCCTGACGCCACTTTTTTAATNGGTTTAAAATCAGANCCTANATTGGCAGAGAAAAGGAAGTTTATTTGTTCTTTACCATTTNTCAAAAATTNGTCTGATTTAACCAAATCTATNTTAAACCTTGCATTTTGCATCCCCATTTTTGAGATTATTTCCTCCATTTGTTNACTTAACNTGGGAGANGCTTCATTTCTATTTTTGTGNAGTTTTTTNGATAANTCCTCNAATGACAACTCAAGAGCATTTATTTTANCCTTAAGATATGCGATNCGNTTGTCTAAATCTTGNGTTTGCTCCANCTCCTTTCCAAGATTATCCCTNACCTCNATAAGGTCNTCNANATTATATACNTGATGTTTTTGAAATAAGCTNTGGATTTTATCCCAACGTTGGGTAAGTTTCTCCANAAGNGCNGGATTACTCTCTAANGTNTCCTGCTTTGNTGTTAAATCATCCAATATATCTTTCAATTCAATAAAAAGACTGTCAACTCTATTATGAAAAATATTGAGTTTTTTGGATTGGTTGGCGGCATCATTAAGTAAAGATTTTAAGGTCNTAAACTGGGTNAAAAGTCCGATTTGTTCTTCCTCAATTAAATAGACACTTTGAGCGAGANATTGCTGTANTGCCTCAACATTNGACAAGAGATCAATTTCCTCCTCNANANGGNNTAACATNTTNGGAGATAGATCCTCATCAGTCAGTTCTTTATACAAAAANTGATTATAATCATNAGNTTTAGCGGCTTCATTATTAAGCGAATTCAGATGATCATACTCCCGCTGANAATTTTGAAACTCANTGAGCTTANGTTTGTATTCNTCAAGAATTTTTTGATTATCNGCCAAGGCATCTAAAACCAAAAATTGATATTCATTTTTAAANAAATACTGATTTTTCAATTGAGAATGAACATCAATTAATACAGCNCTCAAACGACCAAGAATNTCAAGGTTNACAGGGGTNTCGTTGATGAAAGCTCGAGATTTTCCANTGGGGATTATNTCTCTTCTTAGAATTGTTTCAATNTCATAATCGAGGCCATTTTCNTCAAAAAAACTTTGCAGCTGGTATTTATCAACTAAGAAACNTGCTTCTACGACACATTTTTTNGTCTTGTCCTTCAAAACAGTCAAATCCGCTCTTTTTCCCAAAACCAATCCAAGACCACCCATAAGAATTGATTTTCCTGCCCCAGTTTCTCCAGTAATACAAGTCAAACCCGNATCAAATGAAATATCCAGATGCTCAATCAGTACGTAATTCGAAATCTTTAAACTGGTAATCAATATTAACTTTTAAGACNGTTTATTCTCAAAGATACTTGAGAAAAAAAATAATTTCAAAAAATGAAACTATTTAATTAGTTTCCACTGTGGTTGGTAAAAGGGTGCAATTTTTTTCAGNNTNTCCAAACCCCTTTCAAAATCNACTTCTGGGCCGTCTGAAAAAAGATTCACAATTTCATCAGACTTAGCATCAAAAAACATTTGTAAAAGCATGGCATTAGGGCGTCTGTTATAAAGAAAATCTANAGNTAATANAGCTTCCATAATATTNATTTTCGCGTCANTNGGGTTTTTGGTCATCANATCTAAACCTTTNCTATGATAACTGTAAATAGTTTCTCTGTACTCTCTAAAAGTATTNGATCTCANGGTATCTATGAGCCAAAATCGATTCCTATTACNATCATTTTGTTTCCATCCAAAGGCGCCACTTTGTTGNGACAAATTNACAATNCTCTGCGCCTGNTCAAAATAGGGATCCCCTCCTTTATACTGGAAACTATCCGCNTTTATCCCTAAAATAATATAGNTNTAAAAACTGATTAGAGATACTAAATTTGATTCGTATGANGCGGGNCTGTAAAAAAGAGGCTGAAATTCNTGATAAGTAAAACTAATATCCTTGTCTAANTAATTTATTATTGGACTATCATAGTTGGANTCAAAAACAGTTCTTTGAGATTGAATTTGTAATGTNCCCTCAAACTTTGNAGCATTATAACTTGTTANATTCAGTACAAAACTACAAGTTATTTTTTCCTGTGGAAAAAACTCNAAATTCGTCCATGATTGTGAGTTTATAAATTCATTGAGTGATCTCTCCAATGTCTCGAATATCTGNTGGTTGGTTTGATTGACCAAGTCNGCATTTACTACCAATTGTGCATTCAATTCTTGTCCACGTNTCTTAGATATAAGTAAAGTCAATATTATNGCAGATAAGATTTTAGGCATAATGGTTCAANATTTGGGAAAAAATATCTTTGGCAACCAACTTTTTAGATTTTAATTTGAAAGGAACAATTGTTTCATTTTTATCTATNTAAGTTACNTTGTTTGAGTCACCNGAAAAACCNGCACCAGNTTCATTTAATGAATTCAATACTATCCCATCTAGGTTCTTAGATTTAATTTTTTTNATTGCATTATTTNTCTCGTTCTCTGTTTCCAATGCAAACCCAACTAAAAATTGGTTTTGTTTTAGTTCACCCATTTTGGCTAAAATATCTAGAGTNTTCTGAAGCACAATAGAACGGATNCCCTTCTTTTTTTTAATTTTTTGAGTTTCNACATTTTGAGGTTTAAAATCTGNAACCGCAGCNGCAGATATGACAATGTCGACTTCAGTNAAATGTTCCATTACTTTGGAATACATTTCTTCTGTGGTGAAAACATTGNAATATTCAATGTCCNAAGGGGCTTCNANAGAGGTGGGACCAGAAACAAGAATCACATGGGCACCNAGTTGATANGCTTCTTTNGCCAATGCAAATCCCATTTTTCCACTGGAGTGGTTTCCTATGAATCTTACAGGNTCAATAGGCTCATAGGTGGGGCCTGCAGTAATCAATACTTTTTTNCCGTCNAGAGGAAGACTACTTTTAATGTCTTGAATAATAAAATCAACTATTTCATTGGGTTCCATCATTCTCCCCTTTCCATGCAATCCACTAGCCANGAATCCCTCACCTACAGGTATAACTTTTTTTCCCACGTCTTTTAATTTCTTAATATTTTCTTGGTTTGCAGGATGGGCAAACATATCCAAATCCATNGCTGGAGCAATATAAACNGGGCAGGTACAAGATAAATAGGTNGCAATGAGTAGGTTGTTACANTTAGCATNAACCATAGCAGAGAGNGTGTTGGATGTTGCNGGAGCAATCAAAAACAGATCAGCCCANTTACCCAAAGCTACNTGGTCATTCCATATNGNGTTCTCGTTGGATTCCTCNGTGAAAGTAGAATAGACAGGATGGTTAGAGAGTGTAGAAAGTGTAAGAGGAGTAACAAAATCTTTNGCTGAGGGTGTCATAANNACTTTTACCTCAGCTCCAAGGGAAATAAATGATCTTACAATTAGAGGTGATTTGTAAGCGGCTATCCCGCCAGAAATTCCTAGGAGGGTTTTTTTTCCGCTGAGAAAACTCATAATTTATTCGTTGTGATCTTCAGTATTTCTGTGATAGATTTTTTCATTNAACCACTCCTCTATTGCGATNGCATGAGGTTTAGGCAAACGCTCATAAAATTTGGAGACCTCGATTTGTTCTTTGTTTTCAAAAATTTCCTCAAGACTGTCATTATGAGTGGCGAACTCATCCAGCTTTTCATGNAATTCTTTTCTGATATCTAAATTGATTTGATTGGATCTTTTAGAGATTATAGATAAGGCCTCATATATATTCTCTGTTGGAGACTCAATGCTCTCCCTATTGTATGTTGAAGTGGANGATGGNGCATTAGAATTTCTGTAATTTGTCATATTNTTTATANATTAGTTNTTAAAGGTATTAATTTCTTNTTCGACGATCCCCATTTTTTTGCTNAGGTCTTCCTCAAATAAGGTTTCAGGATAATAACGTACTATATTATTGTGTAATTGTTTTAGNTCTGTTAATCTNTCATATTTCTTTGATTCAATNCTATTTATCGCAATCTCATANGAAGCCANAAACTTNAAGTATANNGCCTCCTCCCTGAATTTTGATCCNACAAACTCNCCNATAAAATTGTNTAAAGATTTGATCGCAGCTCTGTAATCGTANATGGTGTAATATTGCTTTGCAACCTCAAATTCTTTTTTTTCTATTTTATTTTGAAGCTCATTAATCAATTGATTACATTCATCTNTATATTTTGATTTAGGGTANTTATTCATGAATATCTGAAGTTTCTCTATNGCAGTATTGGTCTCTTTCTGATCCAAGCTGTGGATNGGTGACANCATGTAATGCGATTTGGCAGCNAGGAAACTNGCTTCCTCAAGCTTTTGTGATTTGGGNAATGACTTTATAAAATTATCNAACTGATANGAGGCTAAATAATANCTTTTGNTNTGAAAATANGAATCAGCGAAGAAATAGACCAAACGCTCNGCCTGAGGTTTTCCTCTGTANGAAGGAACAAGTTGCTCTAAAAGTCTATTGGCCCTGCGGTACTCACCATTATTATAATATTGCTCTGCGGCTTTATACTTAACATTTAAATCATCGTTGTTGAGAACTTTTTGATACTCGTTACAAGAAGATNAAAAGGCTAANATNCAGCTGANAANAAANNATGNTTTAAACAGCTCTTTCATTCAATAAAATTAATAAATTATTTANAGATTTGATCAATTACTTAAAACGATAAAAAACTAAAATTAAATCAGTGTAATTAGNTTTTNAAGGATAGAACATTTTTTAACCCACTTTTCAATTTNAGCGTCAGTTCATTAGATGCNCTTNTAAGGGGTANGCGTAAATTATTTTCACANAGACCCAATGCCTNCATCAAAACTTTAATTCCTGTNGGATTACCCTCATTATATATCATTCNGGTAAGNTCTAAAANTTTGTATTGATATGNATAGGCCTCATCTACATTTCTAACTAATCCAAGTTTTATAATTTTTGAATAAATCTCAGGAATTGCGTTTCCAATGACTGAAATCACTCCCTTGGCTCCAGCTAAAATCATAGGTAAAGACATCTCATCATCACCAGATAGAATTGANAAATCAGNNNGGCATTGCTTAATTAACGTTTGGGCTTGTTGAAAATNTCCNGAAGCTTCTTTNAAAGCAACTATATTTTCAAAATCTTTGGCTAATCTTAAAACCGTCTCAGGAGNAATATTTACTCCNGTTCTGGANGGNACATTATATAGAATTACTGGGAGACTCGATTNTGAGGCTATNCTNTTGAAATGCTGATANAGGCCNTCTTGATTTGGTTTATTGTAATATGGGGAGACGGATANNACAGCTGAAAAAGCACCTAAATCAAACCAATCAAACATATCTAAAGTATGCTGAGTATCATTTCCTCCCAAACCNAGAACTANTGGTAAATGGCCTGANGTAAAATCCACGATTTGATCNACCAAGTTTATTTTTTCNTCCTTTGNTAGTGTTGCGGTCTCGGCTGTAGTNCCCAATACNACGAGATAATCAACNCCCCCAGATATNAGGTGTTCTANNATATNAGGGATAGCATTGAAATCTATCTCCCCANTTTCNTTGAAAGGAGTAATNATTGCNACACCGTGTCCATGAAATTTTTTCATTTTTTGGNAATAAANAATACATTTANATATTTAATACACTCATTTAAAAAAACTTCNATATTTTGCGCATCGACCTCAATAATTAAGTCATTTAATGAATGATCTACAGAATTAAAGCCTATACTTATTTTACGATTGGTCTTTGCACTTACATATTTCAAATTAATGTCATCCTGCTCATAAAAGTTTATCAAAACATCAGAATTTATGCTACAAAAATCATTTAATAATCCATTTAACAAACCCCAATTCGAAATGTCTTGCTGGGTATAGCTACTATTTATACTTAAATCATGAATCTCATTCGACGACTGATAAAAAGTCAACACTTTGACGTTTTTATTAGGTAAATTAAAAACATCTGCCAATTTTTTAAAATGTATCTTATCAATTCCCAATCGGGAGTCAAGTATAACAGAAATATTCCTCAAAACCTTTGGGGCACTTTGTTTTCTGGATTGAGTAGAACTCTTTATCGTGTTTTTATAAACACGATTCAAAAGCATACTTTTGAACCACCTTAACATAATTCAAAATTAAAAATTAAGTGATATTGAGAATGAAAAAATCCTTTTATTTCAATTAATAATGTA
>PAHA01000029.1 GCA_002711215.1 Flavobacteriaceae bacterium | reverse complement strand
CTTGACTGGAAAAACTTATGTACAGCGGATAGTGGAGAAAGCTATAAAAAATGACATTGCTATATATGCCGTTCATACTGCCTTGGACAATCAGATCAATGGGGTGAGTTATTCTCTGGCAAATGCTTTGGGTTTGTATAATGTTCAAGTATTGATTCCACAAAAAAATACCTTGAAACAACTAACTACATATGTGCCCAAACAAAATTTATCAGCATTACTCGAAAAACTATATCAGTCAGGGGCTGGTGCTTTGGGTCAATATGATGAATGTAGTTTTATCACTGATGGTAGAGGATCATTTAGGGGGAATGAAAATTCTCAACCCTATTTGGGACAAAAAATGATAAGAAAAAAAGTTGATGAAATCCAACTGAATTTAATTTTTAAAAAACATTTGGAACAAAGAGTCCTTCAAGCGTTGTTTGACAACCATCCCTATGAGGAAGTAGCCTATGAAATATATTCAATTGAAAATGAGAATCGTGAAATAGGTATGGGCAGTGTAGGGGAATTAAAAAATGAGATTAGTGAAAAGGAGTTTCTAAGACTGGTGGGAGAAAAATTGGATACTAAATTCCTTCGTCATTCTGCCTTGATTGATCGAAAAATAAAAAAGGTAGCTGTTCTTGGAGGTTCAGGTAGCTTTGCGATCTCCAATGCAAAACAAATTAAAGCGGATGCATTTGTCACTGCAGATCTAAAATATCACGATTTTTTTCAGGCTGAAAGTCAGGTTCTATTGGTGGATGCAGGGCATTATGAGACAGAACGTTTCACAAAAAAATTAATACACGACTATCTTATCGAAAAATTACCTAGTTTTGCAATCGCTTTATCTAATTCGATAACCAACCCTGTAAAGTATTTTTCTGATGGCAAAAAAAAATGAGGTAACCGTAGAAGTCAAACTAAGAGCCCTTTACGATTTACAACTTATTGACTCTCGGGTGGATGAAATTCGAAATGTAAGGGGGGAACTTCCCCTTGAAGTCAAAGATCTCGAAGATGAAATTGCTGGTTTAGAAAAAAGATTAGAAAACTTTAATCAAGAGGTAAGTGATTTTGATTTTCAAACCAAGGAACAAAAAAACAGTATAGAAGTTGCTAAAGAGGAATTCAAAAAATATGAGGAAAATCTCAAAAATGTTCGAAACAATAGAGAATACAATTCAATTGTGAAAGAACAAGAATACCAACAGCTAGAAATTCAATTGTCAGAAAAAAGAATCAAAGAGTTTGCAGCTAAGAAAGAACTTAAATTAGAGGCGATCAATCAGCTAGATGAAAAGTTAAATGAGCGTAAAAAGCACTTGAAGGCCAAAAAAGATGAGCTAGACGAAATTCTAAATGAGACTGAACTAGAAGAAACCCTTTTGGCCAAAAAAGCAATGGAATACCAAGTGAAAATCGAACCCAGTCTTTTCGATGCCTACCAAAAAATTAGAAATAGTGTCAAAAACGGGTTGGCAATAGTGGCTGTGGAAAGGGGGGCCTCTGGAGGGTCTTACTTCACAATTCCTCCACAAGTACAAATGGAAATAGCTTCCCGTCAAAAAATCATCACTGATGAGCACAGTGGGAGAATATTAGTTGATCTAGAGCTAGCCAATGAGGAACGCGAAAAAATGTCTGCTATTTTTTCCTCAAAAAAATAGTTCTATTCAAAATAATCCATTGATTCGACAATGGGCTTGATTGCTTTTTTCTATACAATAAGAATTTAATTACGCTTACTAAAATTAGTGCTGAATATTATCCATGCTCAAAAGCAATTAAATCAATTTTTTTGCAGTTAGTATTCCTATATAGTCGAAACTATAAATCCCTGCAATTGCAATATTATTGATCACAAACAAAGCAAACAATCGTTTAATAATACCCCAATGTGTCCTCCAGTTTTTCCCGTTTATTATAGGAATACTCAATATTGCTTGAATTATAAAAATGTAACCAAAAAAAGGTGTGAGACGAAAATGACTGAGAGTATCTTCTGAACTCAGTTTATATAATTAAAATTCCAATTATAAAATAACCAGAAAAAAATAGGTTTAAGTTCTTTCAAATTAGGCCGACAACTGACATCAGCCCTATTAAAATACTGAGTGTGGCTACTAAAGCGAGTTTGTATTTCGTTAGAAAATCCTCACTATAATTTTATGAAACATATTAAATCATTGTTTTTGGAGTTAGAAAATTTAATTTTTGTGACTATAAATGAATCATATGGTAATGATATTAATTTAAAATCATTTATAATTTATTTGTGGTAGGGTATTAATTTTTTCATTCGGTCTATAATAAAGAATTGTTTTTTCATTCTTGATTTAAGTTTAATTAATTGTTTAGTTCGACCTCCCGTTACATTCTTTTATAATGGGAGGTTTTTTTGTATATTGTTGATTACAAATTGAATTTAAGTGAAAAAGTTGTGCTATATGGTTTCCCCTTATATACAAATGATCGGGAGCAAATGGTTTATTAAGAGTTTTTTTAAGGAAGGATAGTATTTAAGTTTCCATAAAATTTGAGTTTAATTTAATTCGTTACTAATGGATATATTAATTATAATACCTGAAATATATCTCAAAGAATTGTAAAATATTGATCTAAAATTAAATGCACTGTCAATATTGATTAATTCAGTATGATAAGCTGATTATCCTTTTTATTAGTGCTTCACAAACACTATAAATAATTATGTTGAAAAAAGAATTTTGATATTTGAAAAGAAAGAATCAAAATAATTTGGTCTTATTAACCCTGATTCTGTTAATAAATACTTGTTTGTTCTAACTAACAAAATTATTTACAATATTTGGATGGTTATAAAATTAGTTTTGATCTACAATCAACAGAAATAAACCCAAGTGCTGTAAATGTTAGATTAGAATAATTAAATATTATGTTTTAAGCTTACTTCAGCCTTATTTTTTAATCAAGGGAGCGTTTTTTATATATCAATAGACAATTTTATTAAAGTTGTATTAGAATTTAAAAAATAAAAAGCCTACTTTGTGAAGGGGGTTATTTTATTGATAGTGGGCGCGAAGGGATTCGAACCCCTGACCCCTTGGGTGTAAACCAAGTGCTCTGAACCAACTGAGCTACGCGCCCGAATATATAGTTTCAGTTTAAAGAAGATTTTACTCNTTGTATATGTGGANTTTCACATAATCCTGAATTAAAAAGATTTTTTTCTNTNCCTTTCAAAANACACTTAANTCTTTTANCNNNGCTAATATAAAATTAATTTAAATTATGATTGCGTTTAAGAGCATTGAATTTAGATTTAAAAATTACCATCANAGTCATTAATATTTTACNGTGCGTGTNANGTCAGACTGACTTTTTAGAAATTTTTGGAGANCNAANAAATTAATACGTAAATAGANAAAATCGNANACNACTAAAAATTATANTCTAANTNAAGAAGTCTATTTTAAATNCATTTTTCTGTGAAATAATTTANCGATGACTGTTGTGGGTTGACCTANATAGTGTTTAAAGTAGGTTTCCTCTACCTCACGATCACAGTCGTGTACTANGATATGACGNNCTCTTAATCGNGATGCAANATATATACTTTGCATNCTTCCTGGCACTTTGTCNTTGTANCCTCGAGGTCCATCGACAAANACNACATCCCAAACTGTNTTTTTTATGTAATCCGGCAAATTCATCTTTAGGCGATCCTCNTGATTCAATAGTTTTTCCCAATTTNTNCTGCGAGTGGAATANCCTACTTTCAAAACGTTAATTTCNGGGCTTACTTTTCTGNTGAATCTGATCCATTTTCGGATATCTTCTAGAAAAANNGTATTACCTCCTTNATTAATAGAATNCCATAAACTACTGTCTTTACCNACACTAAAAACCAAAACATTTCCNGGGGCGTATTTTTTAATTAATTCTCCAATAAATTTGTACTCTTCAGCNCTTCCGTTTCCNGGATTGGAAGCTTCTAGAGATTTGTANGGGTTCATTCGTTNGNTTTTAGATATATTATAAGCAAATTTAACAAGTTTGCTGGGCAAAACCCNTGAAATTTAAAGAATCTCGGCTATNACAAAAGTNCTCCCCCCTATATAAATGAAGTCATTGGCNTCAGCTTGATTTTTAGCCTCTAAATAAGCTNTTTCTACAGAGGGAAAAGTCTGGTAATTAAGATTTAGGTCATGGGCTAGCTTATCCAATTCCTCAATAGCTAAAGACCTAGGAATTTCAGCNGCGCAAAAATAATATTNAGCATNAGAGGGGAAAAGTTTAAGAATCTCATCCACGGCTTTATCTTTTACAAATCCCAAGATCAAATGGAGTTGACNAAATGAATAGGACTTTATCTGNGGAATGACATATTNTAAACCCTCTTTNTTGTGAGCCACATCGGCTACNGTTATCGGATANTCATTTAATATCTGCCATCTGCCTAGTATTCTTGTATTGGACAAAACATTAGTCANTCCCNGCTTTAATTTCTCTNTATCTATTTCAAACCCCTTAAAATAANGGAGTGCCGTTACAACAGTTTGAATATTTTGTTTTTGATAATTTCCTTTTAAATCTGATTCATAATCAACAGCATCNTGTTGATCTGCAAAAATGATTTCAGCCTCCATTTCCGTTGCCTTNTNNCTAAAAACAGCTTGTGTTTCCNACTGAGTTGAGCCAATNACTACAGGTATATTTNTTTTTATAATCCCTGCTTTTTCTGCTGCTATAGTTTCNAAATTATCTCCTAAAAATTGTNTNTGATCCATCCCTATATTGGTAATGATAGACAACTCAGGGGTAATAAGATTCGTGCCATCTANCNTACCTCCCATTCCGACTTCGATTACTGCCACGTCAACTTTTTTATCTGAAAAATAGCAGAAGGCCAAACCNACTGTCATCTCAAAAAANGAAAGGGAATGGGCTTCAAAATANNGACGGTGATNTGTAACAAATTCTACAACATATTCTTTGTCGATATATTTTCCATTGATTTGNATTCTCTCTCTNAAGTCTTTTAAATGNGGTGAGGTGTACAANCCTACTTTTAANCCATGTTCTTTNAGGACTGAGGTCATNATATGTGCTGTNGAACCCTTTCCATTNGTTCCAGCTATATGTATGGATTTGATTTTATGCTGAGGATACTGNAGGTATTGGCAAAAACCCTCCATTCTTGACAAATCAGGTCGATAAGCTTGCGCTCCTTTTTTTTGATACATTGGAAGTTGAGACAACATCCAAGACAAAATAGATTCGTANTTTTNCAATTTATTCCCCCAATTTNAANTGTATNACAACAAAGCCAACCTGNTNANCAGGNGCTTTTGCATCNGGAAACCATTTNTGNAGTAANGCNGTTTCTTTTGCTGGCTGAANTAAACAAGGNTGTGTGTTGGTCGTTCCCTTTACTCCTGNCTCTGCNTGTACAACATCCCCNGTTCGATTGACCGTAATTCTCACAACCACAACACCTTCTTGATTGCATTGTTGGGTTACTTTCCCTCGGGATTCCAANCGACGTCCATTCAACCCAAAACCTTTACCCATTCCACCTGGGCCTGCCAGATTNAAGTAGCTATTGGANTAAGGGTTACCCTCNATTTTNCCTTTATCACCNTCTACTTGGTCATTGCCCTCTCCTTGCTTAGTAGCTTTTTCCTCTGACTTTTTTTGATTAACCAATTTGGACAGGATATTTTTAGTGGATTGATCTACTTTTGGTTTNGGGGATTCATTTTTTTTTGTANCNTCTTTCNANGNAGNGACCTGTTTTTTTTGTGTTTCAGAGGGCACTTTAACATTACTNATTTCTTGAGTTGCAACTTTGGGCTGGNCTACTTTTTTGGTTACTNGTTTTGGATTCGCTTTTTTGGNGCTAGTCTTAGNGTTTGTTTTGGCTGACACTGGCATTTGAGGCNGGGTTTTACCAATTCCTTGAGAGGCGTTTCCAAAGTTTACTTCCATACCAAAGCTTATGGGAGGATCATAGTATTTCAAACCCAAAATAAAAAATAGAATAATCAACAATGCTGTAATCAAAGTGGTAATTACTGCAGATTTTTTTTCGTGAGGTGTTTTGAGATATTTCATGGTGCGTCTACNGCCAAAACTACTTTGATGCTGTTTTGATTTGCAATGTTCATNACATANACGACTTGATCAATTGGGACTTTTTCCTCTGCTCTGAGGACTATGGCAGGAGTACTGGATCCTTTCAGTTTGGCGATGAGTTCTCTCTCAATTCGACTTTTGGAAATCTGTTTGGANTCCAAATAAAATTGAGAACGGTTATTGATGGTTAATGANACCGTATTTCTGTTCTCTGTTTTACCTTTAGCTTGAGGTAATTTGACNTCTATGGTATCTAAATTTTTGGCCAAAGTTGAGGCAATCATAAAAAAGATCAACAGCAGAAAAACNATGTCTGTCATCGAAGACATATTAAACTCAGGTGTGATCTTATTTCGTCCTTTTAGGTTCATCTTAAGCAGGTTCGTTTANTAAATCNAAAAATTCCAATGAAGTNGCTTCCATCTGATATACAACTTTATTGGTTTTCACTACCAAATGGTTGTAGGTGATATAACCCATNATNCCCACAATAAGTCCCGCCACTGTTGTTGTCATTGCCGTATACAATCCGTTGGATAGTAATTGCATATCAATGTTTCCACCCGCATTTGAAATTTCGAAGATNGATAGGATCATTCCANTNACGGTACCCAAAAATCCAATCATGGGAGCAGCTCCTGCAATNGTNGCNAAAATACTTACGTTTTTCTCTAATTTGTAAATCTCTAAACGGCCTGCATTTTCCACCGTAGTACTAATATCCTCCAAGGGTCTCCCAATTCTAGATAATCCTTTNGNAATCAATCGAGCGACAGGTTTGTTTTCACTCAAACAAAGTGCTTGTGCCCCNTCNATTTTGTTATTTANAACATAGGTTTTGATTTGTGCCATAAAATTGGGACTGATTTTCGANGCAGATTTGATAGCAAATAATCGTTCAAAATAAATGTAAACTACCACGATTAAAACAAGAAAGAGCAGTCCAATAATCAATTGTCCTCCTATTCCTCCGTCCTTGATCAACTCAATTAAAGATAAAGTTTTTTCAGTTTGTAGTGGGGTANCTTGTATTANTATCATTNCATAAACGGTTTTATTATNAGAACGATNTTGGATGGAAAAAATTTTACCTTACTANAAAATAAAATCTCGNATGACAATGAANACAATTGAACCAGAGATAAATCCTGCAAATGCCAACCATGAAATTTTTTTCAAATACCAGAAAAAATCAATTTTTTCCATACCCATGGCAACAACTCCCGCTGCNGATCCAAAGATGAGCATNCTNCCACCTGTTCCNGCAGAAAAGGCAATGAAAAGCCAAAGCGGATGGTCTGTNATTTCTGAAAACATTCCCATACTGGCAGCAACNAGTGGAACATTATCTATAACTGCAGANCNTAATCCCAACATCATTACTACAATATCTGAATTNGGAATGGCTGNATTNAGGCTGCCTGCAAATTCAAATAGCATTCCTGTAGATTCAAGGGCAGCAACTGCCAATAATATTCCTAGAAAAAAGAGAATACTGGGTAATTCGATTTTTGACAAGGATTTGTGAACAGGACTNTGNNTAGAATTTNCCTCGTCATCAATNTCAATNGANGTTATACTTATCTTGGCAGAACTGNAGTATTCAGCAAAAGNAGCAACCACAGCNAGGGAAAGCATCATCCCAACATATGGAGGTAAATGCGTTAATGTTTTAAATACNGGTACAAAAATAACNGCCGAAAGNCCGATGCACAGCATAGGGGCTCCGTATTTGTGNGNATNATCNTCTNATTCGTCNAACTCATTGGTAATATCTCCTTTAAAAGCNGGTAATNNGGTAGCCAANAANACGGGTACCAACATACAAATGATAGAGGGGATTAANAGGTATNATATAAGTTTGGGTGTGGTGACCTTNTTTCCNATCCANAACATAGTGGTGGTTACATCTCCAATGGGAGACCATGCNCCCCCNGCATTGGCTGCAATAATAATCAATCCCGCAAACCATATTCNTGTTTCACGTTCTTTAATNACTTTCTGCAGNATAGTAATCAATACNATAGTTGCTGTNAGGTTATCNATAATAGCNGATAATATNAANGCTAATACCGAAAAAATAATGAGTAAGCCTTTTTTAGATTTTGTTTTAATAAATTTTTTAATAGTNGCGAAACCNTTGAAATAATCAATGATTTCAACGATGGTCATAGCACCCAANAGGAAAACAATAATCTCAGCGGTTTTTCCAAGATGATGCAATAAAACNTCNTCAACATGGGTANGTTTTANTTCNCTNAAAANAGTGTCCACCTCATANACAGGAAGATTATAAAGTGAAATTAAAGCCCACAATATGGACATCATGACCAGAGCAGGTATTAATTTGTCAATTTTTANGTTGTGTTCCAATGTAATGGCTAAGTAGCCAANAANAAAGATGGTAATNAGGGTAATTTCCATNAATTCAATTTGAGTTATTTGTTTANTANTTTATTTTTCTAATGATATGGTTTCNNAATGTAAAAAGAATCTTATTTAATCTTGGNTTTTGGTTTAAATATTTTTCCAGANGAATGGTCTCTTATTGCTCCTGTAACACTGGCCAAACAGTTGATCGANCCATGCAACTTCAGCAANCCCAAAAAAGCAAAAATTAATGCTTCTTTGAAATCAATGATTTTTTNAGAAGGAACNNTTATTTTAACATTAGATTTTTTCTGAATTTCATTTACCAAAAAGGTATTATAAGNTCCCCCACCAGACAACAAAACAGTTCCCTCNTCTGGTAATTTTTTTGCNATTTGAGNGGAAATATGNAGGGTATATGTATGCAATAAATCTTCTGTTTTGTGCTTANTNTNCTTATCAATAATTTCTGTTACATTTTTTTGAACCCACTCTATTCCAAGGGATTTTGGGGGAGTTTGGGTATAAAATTCAATCTTGTCTAATTCNTTAAGGCATNAGGGGATCTCTTTACCTCTTTGGGCNANTCTGCCTNGGTCGTCATANGGTAAATCCATTCGGTTAGNCAAAGGATTGAGTACNGTATTAACAGCACAGATGTCATANGCCAAAACNTTTCCATTTTNAAAAAGACTNATATTNGAAAACCCCCCNAGATTAAGACAAGCACTGTTNNTCCCAAAAAGCATCATGTCNCCAATCGGNACCAATGGTGCNCCTTGCCCACCAAGGGCTACATCCTGAGTCCTAAAGTCACAAACCACAGGAAAACCTATCTGATAGGACAAATCACTAAGNTTGCCTATTTGAANGGTNAAANGTTTTTCAGGTTGATGAAAAATAGTATGACCATGNGAGGCGANAGCATCCAATATTTCTATTTTTTTTTNATCAATAAAATCCTTAATAATNGTCCCCAGAAAATTAGTGTACTCAATATCAAGCTTTTTTAAATCANAGGNAGTCAAATNAATAGCTTCACTTAATTTTTTTTTCCAGTTTANGTCGTAATTAATCGTTTCAGATGATAAAATTTGAAACTTCCAATCATTGTTTTTTGTAAATTTAANNTAGGCTAAATCAATACCATCTAGNGATGTACCAGACATGCACCCNATCATAAAATAAGATTTTGAATTACTTTTGTANATCAATTTTTCNNATATTANATTTTAAAAATAACTTATTAAAATGAGTAAATGATTAAGTATTTCATAAAATAAATTGTTTAAAATCGTTATTTGACAATTGTAATTTATTGTATTTGACAAACCTCTAAGTATAATATTTAAAAAATTAATTTTGTAGTTCCTCAAAAAAAAAATTTGTTGATGTTACCAAATAAACAAGGTTTATATTCCCCAGAATTCGAGCACGACAATTGCGGAGCAGGTTTTATTTGCAGTCTTCAAGGAAAGAAGACGAATAATATAATCCACAAAGCTCTTGATATACTTGATTGTCTTGAACATAGAGGTGCTGTAAGTGCTGATGGTAAAACTGGAGACGGTGCAGGTATTTTAATTGAAATTCCTCACGATTATTTAAAAGAAGAGTGTAGTTTCGAAATACCTGAAGCTAACCAATACGCAGTGGGAATGGTTTTTTTACCAAAAAAAGGTAATCAAATGTCTTATTGCATGGGGGTTTTAGAATCCGAGTTTAAAAAACAAAAATTGAGTGTTTTGGGCTGGAGAAAAGTTCCAGTGAAAACAGAAGTTGTTGGGAAAATCGCCTCACAAACTGAACCAAGAATAATGCAAGTTTTTGTTGGCAAGGGAGATCAAGAGATAACTGATCGCCAATTTAATAACAAATTGTATTGTGCAAGAAAGATTTCTGAAAACATCATTATAAATTCAAAATTGTCTCAAAGTTCTTATTTTTATTTACCAAGTCTTTCAATCAGAACAATAATTTANAAAGGCTTATTGATTCCTGAAGATATTAANGGTTATTATCAAGATTTACTAGATCCNAGAGTTATAACNAGNCTTGCGCTAGTTCATCAAAGATTTTCTACAAANACCTTCCCAACTTGGGACCTTGCTCAGCCTTTTAGNTACATGTGTCATAACGGTGAAATCAATACCTATAAAGGNAATTTTAGTCGAATGAAAATTAGAGAGGAACTCNTAANNAGTNANGCATTTGGTAATGATATTAAAAGTATGCTCCCTATAGTNTTACCTGGNAAGTCTGACTCTTGTTCCATGGATATGGCTNTNGANCTNCTTTTGGCAACGGGCAGATCTTTGCCAGANGTAATGATGATGATGGTGCCCGANGCNTGGGAAAAAGACCCAGCAATGAGCNCACANAAAAAAGATTTCTACAAATTTAATTCTTGTCTAATGGAACCTTGGGATGGNCCTGCTTCAATTCCATTTACTGATGGAAAATATATTGGGGCTTTACTAGACAGAAATGGTTTNCGACCCTCAAGATATACTGTAACTAAGGATGGATATGTAGTGATGTCCTCNGAAACAGGTGTTTTAGAAATTAAACCTGAAAATGTTGAAATTCATGGAAGACTTGAGCCTGGGAAGATGTTTCTNGTTAATATGGATGAAGGAAGAATTATAGAAGATGATGAGATAAAAAAAACAATAACTTCAAAGATGCCNTANGGAGANTGGCTTGAAGAAAANTTGNTTTCATTAAAAGACATTCCTTACATCAATGAAAGTGAGAAATCCGAAAAAGAAGATTTTGAAACAAGAATGAGGGTTTTTGGTTATACNCAAGAAGATTTGAAAACNATTATTGCTCCAATGGGATTAAATGCAAAAGAAGCTATTGGTTCNATGGGAGTAGATACTCCTNTNGCCGTNTTGTCTAACAAGCCACAGCTTCTTTTTAATTATTTCAAACAGTTATTCGCTCAAGTTACAAANCCCCCTTTGGATGGTATTAGAGAAGAAATCGTTACAGACATAAGTATTACAGTTGGAAAAGAATATAACATATTTGAATTATCATCTAATCATGCTAAAAAACTTCATATTGAAAACCCTATAATNTCNAATGAAGACCTTTATAAAATNAATTCATTGAATAATAATTCTTTTAAAACAGCTAAAATATCAATTCTATATGAGGTTCAATTNGGNTTAAATGGAATAGAAACTGCACTAGAAGANATCGTNTCCGAAATTGAAAAAGAAATATCNAAAGGAGTAAATTTAATAATACTTTCTGACAANGGTGTTTCNCCTTTACTTGCTCCAATCCCAATTTTACTTGCAACATCAAATGTGCAAAATNATTTTAAGNNTTTGAAAAAAAGATCTGAGTTTGGAATAATTATTGAATCTGCAGAACCAAGAGAACCACATCANTTTGCCCTACTTTTTGGNTACGGTGCAAGTGCNATTAATCCGTATATGGTAAATGAAATNATTTCTTANCAAGTCAANAANAAAATTATTNAAAATATTTCTGTAGANAANGCAATTAGCAATTTCAATAAAGCAATTGCTAAAGGAATAGTAAAAGTGATGAANAAAATTGGNATTTCAACNTTAAATTCCTATAGNGGTGCTCAGATTTTTGAGGCACTAGGTCTNAACCATGAGTTTGTNAATAAATATTTTACAAATACACCGACTAGAATTGAAGGNATNGGTTTATATCAAGTTGAAANNGAAATNAACANAAGACACNCTAAAGCTTACATTCATGAATCTAANATTGGTCTTCCATTAGAAATNGGGGGGGATTACAGGTGGAGAAGAGATGGAGAGGNACATGCTGTAAATCCNTNAACAATTGCCTCTTTACAACAAGCNGTNAAAAATAAAAGCTTTGACAAATANGAAACTTTTGCACAATTAATTAATGACCAAAATGAAAAACTAATGACCTTAAGGGGTCTTTTTGAATTTTCTAGTTTTGACCCAATTCCAATAGATCAGGTCGAACCTTGGACAGATATTGTTAAAAGATTTAAAACAGGTGCCATGTCTTTAGGATCAATAAGNCAAGAGGCTCATGAAAACTTGGCANTTGCNATGAATAAAATNGGAGGTAAAAGTAATTCTGGTGAAGGCGGTGAAGACATTAAAAGATTTATCCCAGAAAAAAATGGTGATTGGAAAAACTCTGCAATAAAACAAGTAGCATCAGGAAGATTCGGAGTTTCTAGTCATTATTTGAGCTCTGCAAGAGAAATTCAAATTAAGATGGCACAAGGNGCNAAGCCTGGCGAGGGAGGTCAATTGCCNGGCCCAAANGTAAATCCCTACATTGCATCTGTCCGAAATTCCACTCCCTATGTAGGTTTAATTTCTCCCCCACCNCACCACGANATTTATTCAATTGAAGATTTATCTCAGTTAATTTATGACTTAAAAAATGCCAACCGNGATGCAAGAATTAATGTAAAACTGGTCTCAGAAGTTGGAGTNGGAACAATTGCGGCNGGAGTTGCAAAAGCTAAAGCTGATGTTATTTTAATTTCTGGTTATGATGGTGGTACTGGGGCTTCNCCTTTGACTTCTCTTAAACATGCCGGTTTACCATGGGAACTTGGNATAGCAGAAGCNCAACAAACTTTAGTTTTAAATGATTTAAGAAGTAGAGTTGTNCTNGANTGCGATGGACAGATGAAAACNGGANNNGATGTNGCTATTGCATGTCTTTTAGGTGCTGANGAATTTGGGTTTTCTACTGCTCCATTGATTGCNAGTGGGTGTATAATGATGAGAGCATGTCATTTAAANACGTGTCCNGTAGGAATTGCAACCCAAGACCCGGAGTTAAGGAAAAATTTTAAAGGAAAACCTGAACATGTTATAAACTTCATGTATTTTGTAGCTGAAGAACTTAGAGGAATTATGGCTAGCCTTGGATTTAGAAAAGTTGACGAGATGGTTGGACAATCTCAGAANCTCAANATGAATAAAGCNATTGGTCATTACAAGGCAAAAGGCCTTGATCTNTCCTCTATTCTGNACAAATCTAGAAATTCAGGCTCNTTAGTCGAGAGAAATACAGAAACTCAAAATCATAATTTGGATAAGGTTATAGATTTTAAGATTTTAAATGATGCAAAANAAGCTATCTTTAATAAAACACCTTTAACTCTTAATTATAATTTAATGAATACAGATAGGACAGTAGGCACTATAATTAGCAATGAAATATCTAAACTTCATGGAGCTGAAGGTTTACCCAAAGAAACACTTACTTTAAATTTCAAAGGGACTGCAGGACAAAGTTTTGGTTGTTTTGCTGCCAGTGGTATCAAGATGACAATAACNGGNACTACAAATGATTACTTTGGAAAAGGATTGTCAGGTGCGACAATAATAGCCAAGGTTCCTGANAAAGCTACATTTGTNTCTCATGAGAACATAATTACTGGTAATGTATCTNTGTATGGAGCCACNAGTGGGGAGGCTTATATNAATGGAATTGCTGGAGAAAGATTTTGTGTNAGAAANTCAGGNGCGAGNGCTGTTGTTGAGGGTATTGGTGATCATGGCTGNGAATACATGACTGGAGGAATTGCAATTATTTTAGGTGATTTCGGAAGGAATTTTGCTGCTGGAATGAGTGGAGGNATTGCATATTTATTTAGTGATGANGGAACTTTTGATGATAGGAAGTTCAACCTAGAAATGGTNGAGNTAGAAGACCTAACAGAAAANGATATTNATGAAGTTCAGGNTTTAATCAAAAATCATATTAATCANACAAANAGTAATAGGGCGAAAAATNTNCTTGANGATTGGGAGAAAAACAGTAAGAANTTTATAAANGTTATGCCTACTGATTATAAGAAAGCATTGGAAATTTTAGAAAAAGAAAAAGAGGAAGCAAAAGTTGACTGATAATGGGAAAATTAAGAGGATTTTTGGAATACGACAGAATAAANGAGCCTACCNTAGCNCCCAAGGAGCGTATTCAGAATTACAAAGAATTTACNGTTGCTCCCAAGGATGAGGAGTTACAAAAACAAGGAAGTAGATGTATGGACTGTGGNGTNCCTTTCTGTCACAGTGGTTGTCCGTTAGGTAATCTAATACCAGANTTTAATGACGCTGTTCACAAAAATGAATGGGAAAAAGCNTTGNCNATACTACATTCTACNAATAATTTTCCNGAATTTACTGGAAGACTCTGCCCTGCACCTTGTGAGGAGGCTTGTGTTTTGGGGATTATCAACCCCCCTGTATCNATTGAATTGATTGAAAAATATATTATTGAACGTGGTTTTTCTGAGGGTTGGATCAAACCCGAACCTCCAGAGAGCAGAACCGGNAAAACCGTTGCAGTTATTGGNTCTGGACCTGCNGGATTGTCAGCTGCACAGCAATTGAATCGNGCTGGTCATAANGTNACTGTNTTTGAAAAAGACAANAAANTTGGGGGGTTACTNCGTTATGGTATTCCTGATTTTAAGATGGAAAAAAATATTATTGACCGTCGTTTAAAGGTTTTAGAAGCTGAGGGAATAATTTTTAAATGTAATGCTGAGGTAGGAAAAACNATCAGCGCACAAGAGTTGGAAAGTGAGTTTGATGCTATTGTACTTTGCACAGGAGCGAGTGTAANGCGTGANCTGCCCATACCNGGTTCAGACNTCAAGGGTGTAGTTCAAGCGATGGATTTTTTACCTCACAACAACAAGGCTGTTGACGGTCAACACGANCGGGAAGCAAAATATCTGGCAAAGGACAAAAATGTTATCGTTATTGGCGGTGGTGATACTGGATCAGATTGTATTGGAACCTCTAACCGTCAGGNTGCGAAAAGTGTTACTAATTTCGAAATAATGCCGAAACCANCCGACAGNAGAACNGAGGATCATCCTTGGCCNTTTTGGCCCTTCAAGTTGAAAACAAGCTCCTCTCANGAGGAAGGTAGTCACAGGGAGTGGAGTATTCTTACNAAAGAGTTTATTGGCGACGGTAAAGGAAACCTAACNGGCCTNAAAACAGTGGAGGTGGAATGGAAAAAAATTCCAGGAGAACGTCCNCAACTANTNGAGGTCAANGGNTCNGAAAAAGAATGGCCTTGTGAGTTGGCACTTCTTGCACTNGGATTTACAGGTNCTCAGAAATCNCTGCCAGAGCAATTTGGTTTGACCTTTGATCNTAGAGGGAATGTGAGNGNAGAAAAACAATATCAAACCAANAAATCGCATATTTTCTCTGCGGGAGACGCCCGTAGAGGTCAATCCTTAATTGTTTGGGCNATTTCTGANGGTCGTGAAGCAGCTCACCAAATAGATACTTACTTGATGGGTAGTTCGGAGCTTCCCCAGAAAAATATAGCNGGAGATTTAATGGCAGTATAGTCTGTCTNAAANANATATTTTGNGTGGGGGNANGGCTTTTTTCTTCNAACTATTTANATAATTTTCNCAGTNTATAGCTAGTNTTTCCCNTGTAAATTAANATAAGTTTCACTTTTNATTGGGTATTTNATTTAANNACACTCTATGTTGNNNTAGTNTTTGTATATCATTTTATTTNTAAGATGCTAGGNTTCGAAATTGATTGAAGATATTTAAAAATAAATAATNTNATTCTTNATGTTNGAGTTATGNCNATTGGTAACNGATTGNGACTTTTCCTCTTTTGATGAATTATAAATTGAATTGTTTATATTATCCTATTAAAAAGATCTATTTCGATCAACAGATAATGTTGATTCGCGTAATTTTTAGTTTAGAGGTCACATTTTCTATCATATAGACTGTAAAGATTAATTCAGCACAAGGCAAAAGTTAACTACCAAATGACATAGATGGTCGGAGATCAAAGTCTGGCAAATGATACAAATAATTTTTGGGCTTATTTTTTCAATATAAAAAAACATATATAAAGAGGGAGGATCGAATTTCTGATCAATTAGACTGAATTTTAATCATCCCCCATTTTACAGATATAAAAAAAAGGCTTTATGATGTTCGTTTTGTTACCCGATTGACTAATAGTGAATATGAAGTTTCAAACCGTAAGATTAAAGGTTTTCTGATACCCTTAAAAACACGATTACAGTTGCCCATGAGATTTGGCTTTGGAGTAATAAAAGATGAAAAATGACTTCAAAAAAATGATATTAAGCTTACTGGAAGAAATTCCAAACCAACCCAAAACGAATTGCGGAATCTCTATAGGGAGTAAATGGTGCAGAATAGTAGTTGTATCCCGTAGAATCACTGTTGAAGTGTTCGTACTTTATAAACAGTCGGGTCTGCTGAATTTTTGCGTTGATAAAAAAGTCCAATCTAGGAAATTCACCAATTTTTGTATGGTTTTGAGAAATAAACTCCCCAATAGGAGCACTGTATCTGTCGGCGTAAAATTCAGTGAAATACTGAGCTGTAATTCCCGTTTGCAAGAAAAGGGCCTTGTTAAAAATTTGACTAGAAAAAAGGAAGGAGATTCTTAGGTTCCATTCTGGAACGTTCAGTGGGTTAAAATCATTTGACTCTATGCTTTGAGATACATTTTGATATTGCGCGGTATTGACTAGTGTAAATTTCCAAAAATCTAATTCTTGAGTGATACGCAATTTAAAGTATTGAATCATTCCATCATATTGTTCTGGAGCTACAATTAATTCTTCTTCTTTCTTTGAAATAGTGTTTAAATAGGAAATTTTTCTTAATGTAGGTTCAAGGTTTCTAAAATAAGTGTAATTGGTCAATAAATTATATTGTCCTTCCAATAACGCCCACTTAGGGTAACCAAAAGAAAAATGCAAAGAATTGGTAAGTTGATTTTTTAGACTGGGATTGTACCAATCATATTCCAAAAAGTTACTTCTGTTAAGGAAAAAATTAAAATTTGGAGCCTGTGACCTTAAGCTCAATTTAGCTTTAGCAAAAAATCCATTATTGAAATTTCTGCCTATAGATCCTGAGATGAATTGACTCGAATAGTCTTTTTTGACAGAAAAATAACCCTCAGCCCTAAAATCAAATTTTAGAAATGTCTTTTTCCAATAGGTAGATAAAGCTAACTGATTCGCAAGAATTTTTGTTGGTTCAGAACCGTGATCAAAAGTTTCATCTAAGTTATCGGAATTTTGAGGTAAACTTATGATATAATCCCATTTTATTAGACGCAAACCTGCTTTGAGTTCTCCCAGATTTTTTTGCCTGTAAATGGCATATACCTCATTATCAAAAATATCTAAACTGTTTCGAATACCAAAAGATGACGTACCGGAGACTGTTCCATAAAAAGAATTACGACTAGGGTTATCAAAAACAAAATGTTTTGCCTCATAAATAAATTTATTACCAATGGTCAAGATTTTCGGTTTTTCATAATTCTTTATTTTGTCGCCTCCACCCAACTTGGCGTCGTATTGCTGATCTATGTAGTACCGCCTGCCCAGAAGAGTATTATTGGTGTTTGCATTATTTGTCAATCTTGAGCGATCCAAAAATCCATCATATTGTAACTCATCTACTGCCTTTTCAAAATAGTATACACTCAAGGAATCCAATCCTCCGTTGGACTGATTTTCTAGGCGCTGGGCTGAAAAGTGAGAGCGTTGGCGGTAGCGGTAATTTCTGGAGGTATATTGGGAGGCAAATCTAAGATTGGTTGCTCCTCCTAGGGTATTTATGTAATTTCCTAAGGATCGATAGGCTTTGTGTGCCAATGTAATATTTAATCGTGGAGAGGTGTTGACAGTGATTAAGGCATCTACCAATTGACCTTGTTCAAAAACAGTTTTAAAAAACAATTCAGTCAATGGAGAGGGCACCTCATAGTAGCCAATTTCGTCCTCCTCCATATAGCCAAAATGTTTTGCCCTTGCTCCCATACTAGGTAAGATCTTTTGATCTTGAAAGTCGTAGCCTAACTTGTTGAAGGCCTCCCCTGCATTGGCAAATGGCAGTAGCTCAAAATAGTCTTTACGCAAATAATTAAAACGATAGTCTTTATTGATATTTAGTGTGGTATCGAGAAAAATCTCTTTTCCATTTGAATAAGAGATTTTGTAATCTTCGATTGTAATATCCTCCATTTCCTTAATGGGTTTTTGGGCGATTTCCCTCATCTTCTTTAATCGCATAAGGTATAGTGATCTCTGGATGGAAAAGGAATCCAAAAGTTGTATAATCAATGAGCTAGTAAATATTCTGGTATCATGATCAAGATCTATATCCTTCATGTATTTGAATCGAGGGTTGACGGTTTCCAATATTGAGTCTGGTAGTTTGGGTAAGGTGTCCAAATTAATATTTTTTAAGATACCGGGTCTGGGTAATTGAAATGCCAAAAAAACTAAAGAGTCTATGTAGCTAATTTTTTTTTCTTCATTTAGGGCAAGGCTGTCCGTTGCGATGGATAAACTATCAACGACTTCTTCAATCTCTACAGAAAATCCTGTTATTTCAAGAGTGTTATTTTGGATAGAGTCTTTTTTCTTAAAGTCTTGATTTTCTTGCGCATGAGACAGATGGGTAACCATAAGCAAAAAAACAAGGAGGAGTTGCTTCATTAAAATGAATTTGATGCGAAGTTAAAATAATTGTACTTAACTTGAGTTGACTAAGTCAAACGAATATAAGGTTTTGTTGATCAGACAAATTACTTCAAATGTTGAAGCTGGGACAGATGAAGCGGGAAGAGGATGCTTGGCAGGGCCAGTAACGGCAGCAGCTGTTATTTTACCTCCTAATTTTGATCTGGCTGAATTAAACGATTCCAAAAAGCTAACGGAAAAACAACGTTATGATCTTCGACCACAGATAGAGGCAAAAGCCATCACTTTTTCTTACGCTCACGTGTACCCGGATGAGATTGACAAAATCAATATTCTAAATTCCAGTATTAAGGCAATGCATCTTGCATTATCTCAATTGGATTTTTCGCCTGAATTTATCGCTGTTGACGGCAATTGCTTTTACCCTTTTGAGACCATTCCCCACGAATGTATCATTAAAGGAGATGGTAAATTCCAGAATATTGCGGCCGCTTCAATACTCGCCAAGACTTACAGAGACGATTATATGAAAAAAATCCATGAAGAGTTTCCCCAATATAATTGGTCTAAAAATAAAGGCTATTCGACCAAAGCTCATCGTGATGGAATTGCTAAAAACGGAACTACAGACTATCACAGGAAATCTTTTCAATTATTACCGAAGCAACTGGAACTAACTATTTTATAGAATAAGTGTTGAAAAGTCAGTTGAATATAAAACCAATGTTTATGTACAACAGAGAGCTTGATTTAATATTTTTGATTAAAATGATAAAGAGACTCATACCCCTAATTTATATTTGTCTAACATTGAGTTGTGTCCCCAAAAACGAGGAACAAATTAATTTGATTGATTTGGTGCCTCATAACTCGAGTCTTGTTGCTAAAATTAATAACGGTAAATCGCTCAAGACCTCAACAGCACTGTCAAAATTTTTTTCATTAAACAGCAATTTAAAAAACACGATCCAGAATATTATCCCTGAAAAAAGCGCCTCAGCTCAAATTGTGTTTATTACTCCTGTTGGAAAAAATGAAAATATTGTAGGTGTAATTTTTAAAAAAAGTCCTGCAGATTCAGTTATTAATTATAAAAAATCCATACAATACAGTGGTAAAACCATTGGTCTTGAAGAAAAAGGGGGGCAGACTTTTTACAGCGTTTTTTTAGGAGATGTTAAAATGATATCGGAATCCCAATTAATAGTAGAAAATGGAATTCGAAATTTTAATAATGAAAAACGGGGAATCAACAGTGTAGCATTCTATAACCTAGCTAATAGCATGGACCAAGATTTAGCTGTAAATTTTTTAATTCACCCCTCCTCTATTCCTTTGACGAGGGAGTTTTTTCCTAACACACCCCTTTTCCCAAATACAGGTCGAGATTGGATAGAGTTGAGTTTAGAAGTATCAGAAAGTGAAGTTAATCTCAATGGGGTAGCTTTTCTCAATGATTCCATTCCAGATGGATTGATCTTGATAAAAAATATCAAACCTCAAAAACTATCTCTCACCAAGATTGTTCCAGATAATTTTACAACTTATTTAGGCTTTCCCATAAACAATATAGAACAGTTGGAAAGTAACTTTAAGGGGTTGAGTAGACGCATCAATTTGATGGTTAATAACACAAATTTGTCTGCATTGAAAAGTCTAAGAGAAATAGCATGGATAGAGGCGGGAGGTGACGCCTCTTTGGTCTTTGGCATAAATGACATAAAAGAAAACTTTCCTGACTTTCTTTCTTTAATTGAAGAACCCAAAAAGTTTCGGCGGTTTTTTTATCACCAATTGTCCCTACCTGAAAACTTAAAGGCATTACTCGGTGTTTTTACCAATAAAATAGACCCAAAATGGGGCTGTTGGCATGAAAATCTTTTAATCATGAGTGAGACAGAATCGGGGCTGAAAAATATTTTGGGAAATTATTTAGATCGAAACACTATAGAATCAAATCCTTCTTTCAAAAGCCTAATGAAAAAACTGGCCGATGAAAATTCATTTTTATGGATCGGTAAACCTAAAAATCTGCTCAAGAACTGGGAACAGAGCAAAGCAATTGGTGATATCAAAATTTCGGTAGATGAAGAATATCCTCTCGCAGCTTTTCAGGGAGTGGCGGAGGAAGATTTTACACATCTGCATTTTAATCTTCAAAAAAACATCCCCTCCGCTAAACAAAGAGGAGCAAAAAATGTATATACCCTAGAACTTAATAGTGGAGTCGAGAATCCTCCTCAATGGTTTAAAAACCACCGCAACAAAGGGAAGGATGTTATCGTTCAGGACAAAGACAATGTGCTTTATCTATTTTCCAATACGGGTAAGTTATTTTGGAAAAAACAGTTGCCCGGCAAAATAATAGGAGAAATTCATCAAGTTGACCTTTACAAAAACAACCGTTGGCAGTTGGCCTTTAGAACCGCTAACAGACTGATAGTATTGGACCGCAATGGGAATGTTGTCAAACCTTTTAACATTAAGCTTCCCATGAGTTCTGACCCTCTTCCTTTAGCTGTTTTCGATTATGACAACAATCGTAATTACCGTTTTTTAATCGCTCAGGATCGCTTCCTGTTTATGTATAACAATCAAGGGAAACGCCTTAATGGATTTACCCTAAAAAAAGTAAATGCCAAAATAATTTCACCCCCAAAACACATTCGTTTGCAAGGTAAAGATTATATAGTTATTTCTTTGGAGGACAATACCCTCAAAATCATTTCTCGAACGGGAAAGGATCGTGTTAAAGTAAAAGGAAAGATTGCCTTTAATGACAATGAGATTTTTTCCTATCTCAATACTTTTGCCACAACAGATCAAGAGGGTAATTTGATTCAGGTGGATACCAAAGGAAATAAAGTGGCCTCGCCCCTAAACTTAGCTCCCAACAATCGTATAGATGCCACAACAAAAACATTGGTAACCCTCTCAGAAAATATACTAAATATCAAAGGAGTTCCAGTAGAACTTCCCTTTGGCAGCTATACCACTCCAAAAATATTTTATTTAAACAATACTCTCTATTTCAGCATTACAGATACGATTGAACAAAAGGTTTATCTGTTTTACAGTAATGGTAAACTGGTAGAAGGCTTCCCTGTTTATGGTAAATCTGCAGTGGACTTGGCCAATAGTGATAAAGACAAAGCGCTGGAGATGGTAGTGGCCACGGAAAACAACAGTCTTTTGATTTACGAAATCAACTGATTACCCTCGGTGTGAAATATTTCGTTAAAATGGGCTAAAAGTTTGTCTTTAACCTCTTTTTCATTCACCTCTATTTTTAATTCGTGAGCCAGAGAGGTGACTCCTTTGCCTCGAATTCCACAGGGGACGATATAATCAAAATACGATAAATCGGTATTGACATTTAGAGCAAATCCATGCATGGTCACCCAGCGACTGGCACGGACACCCATAGCACAAATTTTTCTAGCAAACGGGGAACCTAAGTCCAACCAAACCCCCGTTTCTCCATCGCTTCGTGCGCCCTTAATATCGAAATCGGCTAAAGTTTTGATGATTACTTCTTCAAGATAACGCAGGTATTTGTGTATATCCGTAAAAAAATTATCCAAATCCAAAAGGGGATAACCAACGATTTGACCAGGGCCATGGAAAGTGATATCCCCTCCCCGGTTAGTCTTTACGAATGAAATCCCTTTGGTCTTTATATCCTTTTCTTGCAAGAGCAGGTGTTCCATTTTACCGCTTTTTCCAATGGTAAAAACGGGGGGGTGTTCCACAAAAAACAGATAATTGTCTGTAGGAAAAGGTTGCTCTTGGTTTCGATTTTTTCTTTTACGATCAATGATTTGTGAAAAATAATACTCCTGTCGTTTCCAAGCCTCTTCGTAAGAGACTAATCCCCATTCTGCAATTTTAATTTTTTTATTCTTCATTACACCCAACGCTCCGGATTATTTAAAATCACCAGAGCAGCAATTACGCCTGGAACCCAACCACACAAAGTCAATAAAAAGACAATAATAATTGATCCACAACCTTGGTCAATCACAGCAAGAGGGGGAAAAAGAATCGATAAAAGTACACGCCAAAAACTCAATATTGAATGCTTTGGGCAAAGATAGGAAATTTGGTTACTGATTACTTTAGACTGATTATCTTTGTAAAAATCAATAGGCCGTATGGCACAACTTTCAGACCAAGAACAGGTAAGAAGAGAAAAGCTACAAGCAATTAGAGATTTGGGAATAAACCCCTATCCAGCTGCTGAATTTCCAATAGATTCAGATTCCGACAAAATCAAGAAGGATTTTAGTGAGGGTAAAAAAGTGGTCCTTGCTGGAAGGCTGATGTCTCGTAGAATACAAGGGAAGGCTAGCTTTGCCGAGGTTCAAGACAGTAAGGGTAGGATTCAAGTGTATTTTAATAGAGATGAAATCTGCCCAAGAGAAGACAAAACCCCCTACAATGAGGTCTATAAAAAATTACTAGATATAGGAGATATCATCGGAATAGAAGGAACACTCTTTACCACTCAAGTAGGGGAAAAAACAGTAATGGTAAAATCCTTTCAATTACTAAGTAAAACCTTACGACCTCTACCATTGCCCAAAACAGATGCCGAGGGAAATATCTATGACGAATTCAATGATCCTGAATTACGCTATCGCCAGAGATATGTTGACTTGATCGTTAACCCTAAGGTAAAAGATACCTTTATCAAACGCACTAAAATTACTAACTGCATTCGCAGTTTTTTCAATGACAAAAACTATTTAGAAGTAGAGACTCCCATCCTACAACCTATACCAGGAGGCGCTGCCGCAAGGCCTTTTCTCACCCACCACAATGCTTTGAGTATTCCACTTTATTTGCGTATTGCCAATGAGTTGTACCTCAAAAGGTTGATTGTAGGGGGGTTTAATGGCGTTTATGAATTTTCTAAGGACTTTCGCAACGAGGGAATGGACCGTACCCATAATCCAGAGTTCACCGTTATGGAATTGTACGTGGCCTACAAGGACTATTTCTGGATGATGGATATGACGGAGCGACTACTGGAGAAGGTTGCCCTAGACACCCATGACACAACTATACTCTCAGTTGGAAAAGATACCATCGATTTTAAGGCTCCTTACCCTCGGATACCGATTTTGGAGGCCATTCAAAACCACACGGGTATTGATGTTTCCGATATGGACGAAAACCAATTGAGAGNAACGGCCAAAAGCCTNGGATTGGATGTAAACGATNCCATGGGGGAAGGGANATTAATTGACGAAATTTTTNGCGAAAAATGTGAAAAGCATTATATACAACCCACTTTCATAACAGACTTTCCAAAGTCTATGAGTCCACTGACNAAAGAGCACCGNAGTAATCCNAATCTAACAGAACGTTTTGAATTAATGGTAAATGGAAAAGAATTGGCCAACGCCTACTCCGAGTTNAATGATCCGCTTGACCAGAGAGAACGTTTTGAAGCCCAACTTGCACTCAGTGAAAAGGGGGATGATGAAGCCATGTTTATCGATCAAGATTTCCTTANAGCGTTGGAATACGGTATGCCTCCTACNTCNGGAATTGGGATTGGTATCGACCGGTTGGTAATGCTGATGACTAATAACNGTTCTATACAGGAAGTGCTTTTCTTTCCACAAATGAAACCTGAGAAGANGTCCATTGACCTATCCNATGANGAAAANTTAATTTTGGATTTACTNAAAAAAGTTAGTCCTATCNCCTTGGCTGAACTNAAAGAACAAGCTGGACTTAGCAATAAAAAATGGGANAAATCTCTNAAAGGATTAACACAAAATAAATTGGCAAAAGTATCAAAAGATGATCANGGACTTTGGGTAAAACTTTNTGAAGTANAAATGTAAATATATTAAAGACTTNTANTTTTTGAAATATTCATCTTNTTTNCTTACAAATAANAAGCCCANAATAGGAATTTAAGCTATTAATANGCTAACAAAAAAAGCAATTATTAATGCTGTTCAACATTANTTGTTATGCTAAGNAATATNAATTTNATGNGGTATNANATGGTTGCAATTTCTTATTGAACTACCATTCCTTTAGTCCTAATAATTTCTCGCCCAAATCNGACAGTTTTGCACTTGGGTACTTANTCTGCTCCCAATTTCTAGGGTCTCCCGGAAAGGCATATCCTTTGGGTGAAATGCGATGTTTCCANGAATTAATTCGCCATTTTCTCAACTCTTGATTATATTCTTGTGCTGGTGTCATAGAAATATATTGTGCAATCCTCACTTTATCCTCNGAATGATTTTGACTTATACCATGNGGCAGCGNACTNNTGAAAATTAACAAATCTCCAGCCTCCATCGGTACTTTGACCATTTTATCCTCCAAACCCGAAATATCTGGTTNAAAAAAATGTGCTTNTTTAGGTTGTGTCAATTTCCAAGTATCGTAATTTTTATACAACCATGGAATACATTGAAAGCCTCCCATTTTTTCATCTGTTTGATCNTTTAATGCTAATACTCCTTGCACGTTTTGTGGCTTTGTCTCAGGGTCNANGTCCCAATGGATAAAACTCTTNTAATNATATCCNGGACGCATTGGAAAATTTAAATTTCCTCGNTCTATGGTTACCCATAATTTTTGGGTCCCCCAAACATCTACAAAAGCGTCATATACCTTTTGAGTTTGACGATTATTCCATAATTGTTGGTGATTGTATGCTTCTACCATTCCCGTTCCTNTNAGTTCTTTCATCTCGATTTCAGAACGCGGAGCNGTGTACCAAGTTTTTGGNTCATTGGGGTCTTTATCTTCAAACTCCCATAGNAAGGATGCTGTTTTTTTGGCTTGCTCTCGACTNATTGTATTCTTGATNACCACATAGCCTTGCTCTTTCCAAAACTNCCATTGTTTAAGGGACAAAACCCTCAANCTTTCTNGGGAAGCNTCTGCTCTTANATTCACTTTACNGTAAATTTTGGTAGAGGNTTTTCTTTTTATCTTTTTGAATTGATTNTCGGGGNTGTTNCTATTGAACTGANTTGAATTACTATTTTTCAAAATAAATTAAGAATATCTAATTNAANGGGATAGCANAAANNTNCATTATTTNTNGAATAATTATTTTAANGCTATTAGCCNNAAGTTATACAATATTGANTATTTTAAGATTTAATTTTTTNTTTTTTTTAATTAATTTTTTAAAAATANATAAGAATGAATAATAAAAGTAAAATATTGGGAATTATCTGCTTGGNAANNNTTCTTTTGTCATGTGNTTCTGGNAAANAAAATGAGGTTCCGCCCAATATCATCATAGTTTTTGCCGATGATNTGGGATACGGTGATTTGAGTAGTTATGGACATCCCAATATANAAACTGNCCAACTTGATAAAATGGCTAATGAAGGTATTCGTTTTACCTCTTTNTATGCAGCTGCATCNGTATGTTCCCCCTCAAGAGCTGCNCTTTTAACCGGTCGATACCCCNTTAGAAATGCGCCTAATAATTTTGGTCCTGAATCCAAAAATGGNCTCCCNGTCAATGAAATTACTATCGCACAAATTCTTAAAAATGANGGNTACAATACTATGGCAATTGGAAAATGGCATCTCGGACATCAACCCGAATATTTGCCTACTGCAAGAGGATTTGATTCATTCTATGGATTGCCTTACAGTAATGATATGATTCTTCCGTGGTGTCCATGGTTGACAGAAGATGATAAACTTTTTATATATGAGGATTCCAATGCAGTTAAAGAGATTGGCTTTGATCAGAAAAATTTGACTGTTAACTATACCTACAAGGCGACTGAATTTATTAGTGATCAACAGGACAAATCTTTTTTCCTATATCTGGCACACAGCATGCCACATTTACCAATCAGTACTTCGGAGGAATTTATTGGAAAATCCAAAGGGGGCTTGTATGGAGACGTTATTGAAACTATTGATTGGAGCATGGGAGAGATTTTTCAGACCCTAAAAGAAACGGGACTGGATGATAATACTATTGTTATTTTCACTAGTGATAACGGTCCATGGCATAATTTACCCGATAGAATGCTAACACATGGGGTGAGGGAAACCCATGCTGGAAGCAATGGATTGTTTAAAGGATCAAAAAACACATCCTATGAAGGTGGATTTAGAGTCCCTGCCATCATAAGATGGCCCAATGTAATCCCAGAAGGAATCGTTTCACGAGAGTTGGCCACTACTATGGATTTATTTCCAACGTTGATTCAATTGGCCGGAGCAGAAATACCTGATGATAGGATCATTGATGGAAGGAATATTCACAACCTACTGAAAGGGAAAAACGTTGATTCATCTGCGCCTTTTTTTTATTGTAGAGGTGTCAATCTAGAAGCCGTTAGAAAAGGGAAATGGAAACTGCGTCATACCAAGAATTCGGGATTTGAGTTATATGATTTGGATATAGACCCTAGTGAAATGTATAATCTTAAAGAATCAAACCAAGAAATTGTAAAGGAAATGAATAAAGAAATGGAGCGTTTTTCAAAAGAAACAGGAGCAACTCTTTTATCGATAGAGGAGTAATTTTTGTCAACCAAATAAACCCCTTTGAAACAATATATTGCTCTTCTGTTCTATAACTTTATCCTCTACTATTGTAATGATGGAGCAAAAAAAGAAAATAAAGGAAGGAAAAACGACTAGCCTTTCACGTGATCAATATAAATATCAATTGTATGGATTTCGGCTGGTACAAGGCTTCGATAATTAGACGGAATTGGTCAAAGTGATGGACAAAATTGGTAATATCGGTGGAATAAAAAACCTGAGATTTTTACTTAGCATATTGGGAGTAAACGGGTCAACCAAGCATATAAACTAGTCCTAACGTATTGATAAGAAATCAGACCATCGCCATGTAGGTTTCATCCCTAAGCCAATGGAAAATTCAACCAAATTCTGTTGTGGAGGATTTAAATTCTGAAGTTCCTTCCATTTGGAATGATACCAAAAGAAGAAGCTATCATGGTATTTATAGTGCCTTTGGATATATGGGTGTAATTACTTCTGTTGATGAAATAATTGGGAGAATTCATATCATTACAAAGTATTGGACAAAGCCCTCAAGAAAGTCGATGGGACTATTTATTGGCTGGTAGGATTGAACGACCTTTAAATTATGATGAGGACGTTTTGGCCGTTGCAGTGCTCAAAAAAATAAAACCTCCTATTCAATCTTTATTTCCTTGGATTTGTTATGGTATTGTTATTAGAAAATTATATTAAAAGCTTGCCAAGTATTCTTGAAAAGCATTGAGGGTAAAGTCTATGTCCTTTTCTGAAAGGGCATCATTGAGGAAATAACTTTCAAAAGCACTTGGGGGAAGGTATATTCCATGATTCAGCATGGCGTGGAAGTAATTTTTAAAGTGATTGTTATTACCCAAGGCCGCAGTCTGAAAATCTACCACTGGTTTTTCTGTAAAATGCAGTGATAGCATGGAGCCATATCTGTTGATCTGATAGGGTATGCCTTTTTTGTCCAAGAGTTGGGCCATGCCTTGGTTTAATATTTTGGTCTTATTTTTCAGGCTTGAAAAGACTTCGGGATGGTCATTAAGATGGGAGAGCGTAGCATAGCCCGCGGCCATGGCTAGAGGGTTGCCGCTAAGAGTTCCCGCCTGATAAACTGGTCCCTCTGGAGCTAAATGTTGCATAATTTCTAAACTTGCCGCAAAAGCACCCACTGGCAATCCTCCACCCAAAACTTTACCATAGGTTACGATATCGGCGACGATGCCTAAAGTTTCTTGGGCACCTCCCTTGGCCAAACGAAAGCCTGTCATCACCTCATCAAAAATTAATANGGANTGGTGTTGGTCACAAAGTTTTCGCAAGCCCTCTATAAATCCAGTAATTGGGGGAATGCAACCCATATTTCCTGCCACTGGCTCAATAATGATNGCGGCAATTTGNTCTGGTTGTTGCTCAAAATGCTGGCTTACACTTTCCAAATCGTTGTATTGTGCCAATAGGGTGTCTTTGGCGGTTCCTCNAGAAACTCCAGGACTGTTGGGCGCTCCAAAGGTNACNGCACCACTACCGGCTTGGATCAAAAATGAGTCGGAATGACCGTGGTAACAGCCTGCAAATTTGATNATTTTTTCTCTATTNGTGAAACCTCTTGCCANCCTNACAGCACTCATACAAGCTTCGGTACCAGAATTGACCATTCTGATTTTNTCAACATTGGGTACCATTTGNACCGCTAATTCAGCGATTTGGTTTTCAAACTCGGTAGGCATACCATANGAGGTACCNCTANNGGCTTGNTNTTTTACTGCTTCAATGACAGGTTCAAAAGCATGGCCAAGAATCATGGGACCCCAACTGGAGATGAAGTCGATCAATTGGTTTCCATCCACATCATAGAGGTAAGNACCTTTGGCTTTTTGGACAAATATGGGNGTTCCTCCTACTGCACGAAAGGCACGAACTGGGGAATTGACNCCGCCNGGGATGACNTTTTGAGCGGACTGAAATANGGCACTGCTTCTTTGGTATCGCATAACTATTNTGCTTGGGGAATAATTAAGTTTTGACCTAAAAATATGGTGTTGTTTTCGATTTTATTTTTTTGAACTAGGCTTTGTAAATCGACTTGATATTTTTTGGAAATGGAGTATAGNGTATCGCCTTTTTGTACCTGATGAATTTTGTNTTGAAGAGTAGGTTTTTGTTTAAGCTGNTCNTTTTTGGCCTTTCTTTTTTTGAGATCGTANNGATCCAAACGGTAGCGTTCAATGAGACTTATGAGNTTATANGGNTATTTNGGNTCGGTNGCGTAGCCTGCTTTTTTGAGTCCTTTCGCCCATGATTTATAATCGTTTTTTTTGTAGTCGAACAGAAAATCNTANCGAGAACGCCTCGTCAAAAANAGGGAGTGATCTCNGTANGAAGNACGGGGGTCATTNTAGGCCCTAAAACATTCTCCTTTTTTGTCATCATCGTGATAAATNCGTTTGCCTNTCCATTCCTTGTGGCATTTGATCCCAAAATGNTTATTNGCCTGAATCGCTAATCGGCTATTGCCCATTCCCGACTCCAATATGCCTTGNGCCAAGGTAATNCTNGCAGGAATGTCATAGGATTTCATCTCCTGCTGGGCAANCTCTGCATAGGTGTTNACNTAGAGTTCCACGCGCTTAGCGATGGANAGTTTTTTCGAGGCTTNTNNNGGTTTGATCNCTTTTTTTNCAGGTTTANCTTTTATACTCTCAGACACTTTTACNGTTGATTTNGACGAATTATATTTTACTTTTTTAGCACTACCACAATTGTTGAAAATAAGATTCAATGACAATAAAATAAATATCAAGTAGTGATTTTGGGCCATTTTTTTTTTGATAGTTTCAGGTTCATACCCTCGATACCTTGGAGTCCTCCTGTGTGAATGATCAATATTTTTTTTGCTAAAAGCCATTCCTTATTTTTTATTAAGTCAAAAATACCAAAAAGGAGCTTTCCAGTGTAAACAGGATCTAATGGAGTTTTAAAATTTTTATAAAAAATATTGATGAAATCAATAAGTTTTGGGGTGACCTTAGCATAACCGCCAAAGGTGTAATCGTTGTTGATGGTCCAATTTTCTTTAGTAGTCCATTTTTTAATATCGTCCTTGATCTTAAGATTTCTCAAAGCATTAAAACCGATGACCTCCTGATGGGGTAAAGCACTTTCGATCAATCCAGCCAGTGTCCCGCCAGTACCGGTGCTGCAAGCGATGATATCGAAATCTGCATCCTCTTTCGTAAGAATTTCCTTACAACCTTTTACAGCGAGTGTATTGGTTCCTCCTTCGGGCAGGAGGTAAAAATCACCCCACTTTTTTTGGAGGGAGAGCCTCCAATAGGGCTGATCTTTTTGGCGGTATTCAGCTCTGGAAATGGGAAATAAGGTCATGCCTTGGTCCTTGCAAAATTGCAGAGTGGGATTCATTTGTCGCTCCTCTTCTCCCCTTACCAGTCCAATGGTTTTAAGCCCCTTAATCTTCCCTGCAGTAGCGGTTGCTGGCAAGTGATTAGAGAATGGCCCACCAAAGGTCAATATGGTTTGGTGTCCCTCTTGCTGTGCTTGTTTAAAATTGTACTTCAGTTTTCGGAATTTATTGCCCGAAACTTTAGGGTGTAATTGATCTTCTCTTTTTAGGGTTATTTCAAATCCGTTCATAGTGGTTAGGAATTGATTGACGGAGCTTTGACTTTTAAACAGATACATAATGCGACAAAATTAAAGGATAAACTTTAAATATTACTACATTTGGAATATTGATATGGAGCCTGATTTACCGCTTGAAGATGAAGACTTTTATCTGTCTCCAGAGGGATACCGTGTCTTTACCGAAAAATACCACCTAAAAAGGGGGTATTGTTGCCGAAGCAACTGCCGTCACTGCCCCTATGACTTTGACCACAGAATTGGTAAATAATTTCGGCACAATTTTTGTTTAAAATTTAAAAAAATCATCATGAAGAATATTTACTTGCTTTTGCTACTCATACCTATAATTAGATGCAGTTCCATCAGTGTTTTTACAGACCACGACTCGGGAGTTGATTTTACAAAATATAAGAGCTTTGCTTACTTCAAACCTGGAATTGATAAGGTTGAAATTTCGGACCTTGATAAGCGACGTATTTTAAAAGCAATTGACCTTCAATTGGCCGAAAAATCAATGATGAAATCTGATATGCCAGATTTACTGGTGAGCATAAATACTACAGCTAAGGAAAAAGTATATGTAAACAACTACGGTGCTTGGGGCTGGGGATGGAACCCATGGATTTGGGGCCCCAACCAAAATACGGTTTCGAGCAGAACAGAGGGAGTGCTTTATATTGATTTGATTGATGCCAAAACTAAACAACTGGTTTGGCAAGGAAAAGGGAAAGGGGGTATCAGTGAATATTCTAAAAACCGAGATGAGAGAATTGATATTTTTGTTGCTGAAATTCTAAAAAATTACCCTCCAGATTCAGCGCTCTAAGATGGAATTAAATCTTTAGCTGCTGTTAAAGCTTGAGGAATCCCAGCGGGATTTTTACCCCCTGCAGTAGCGAAGAAAGGCTGTCCCCCGCCTCCTCCTTGAATGTATTGACCCAATGCTTTGACTACTCTTCCAGCATCCATTGATTTTTCACTAACCAATGGTTTTGAAATGTAACAACTTAGGATTGGCTTTTCCCCTTTGGTAGAGCCTAATACTAAAAATAGATCATTTCGATTTTTACCCAGTTCAAAGGCGAGGTCTTTCATGGATTGGGCATCAAGGTCAACTGCTTTGGCTAAAAAAGCGATACCATTGATTGTTTGTATCTCAGCTTGCGCCTCTTTGGCCAAGATTTGGCTCTTGAGTTTTTTGAGGTCGCTGAGTTCCTTTTTGAGGTTTGTGTTTTCGTTTTTTAACTGGGTGACTGCTTTGGTCAAATCCTGTGGATTCTTAAACAGATCACTAACGTGCTGTAATAGCAGATCTTGATCTTTAAAATACTTGAGCGCAGCCTCTCCCGTAATGGCCTCAATTCTCCTTATTCCAGCAGCAACTGCAGTCTCAGCTGTGATCTTGAAGTGCCAGATATCGGATGTGTTTTCTATATGGGTACCTCCGCAGAGCTCTATGGATTGACCGAAACGAATGGTTCTTACAGTATCTGCATATTTTTCTCCAAAGAGTGCAATAGCGCCATCAGCAAGGGCTATTTCATATGGAACATTTCTGTTTTCCTCCAAAGGAATTTGTTCTTTGATACGGGCATTGACAAATTGTTCAACGGAGAGCAACTCCTCTCGAGTGAGTTTGGCAAAATGTGAAAAGTCAAAACGGAACATACCCGAATGCACCATAGAACCTTTTTGTTCCACATGGGTTCCCAAAATAAGCCGCAGCGCTTGATGCAGTAAATGTGTAGCGGTGTGGTTACAGGCGGTTTTAAACCGTTGACTTTCGTCTACTACTGCATTGAATTTGCTGTTGATGTCAAAAGGAAGGGTTTTGGAGTGATGTAGAATGAGGTCGTTTTCTTTTTTGGTATCAACTATGTAGTGAACAGCTCCATTAGGCGCTTGCAGGTAACCTTTGTCTCCAACTTGTCCTCCACTTTCGGGATAGAATGGGGTGATATTGAAGACAAGTTGAAAAAACTCACCTTCTTTTTTGGAGGTAACTTTTCGGTATTTGGAAATGCTTACAGGGGTTGACAAAAGGTCATAGCCTACAAACTCTTCTTCATTATCGGCTTTGATGATTTGCCAATCGTCAGCGGCAGATACGGCAGCGGTTCGTGAGCGTTCTTTTTGTCTTGCCATATGAAAATCAAATCCAGCTTCATCTATTTGGTATCCTCGTTCTCTAGCGATGAGCGCAGTTAGGTCCAAAGGAAAACCAAAGGTGTCGTAAAGCTCAAAGGCTTTAGCTCCACTTACGGTTTTGTCTTTGGAAACGGACAAAACAGTGTCCATTAATGTAAGTCCCTGATCCAAGGTCTTGAGGAAAGATGTTTCTTCCTCTCGTATAACATTGGCAGATATTGTTTTTTGTTTATCGAGTTCGGGAAAAACGGATTTCAGTTGGTTGTTAAGGGTATTAACCAAATGGTAGATAAAGGGATTTTTTTGGTTGAGAAAAGTGAATCCATAGCGAATGGCTCTTCTAAGAATTCTTCTGATAACATAACCTGCCCCAGTATTGGAGGGCAATTGCCCATCGGTAATAGCAAGGTATGCCGTTCTAATGTGATCGGCAATAACTCTGATGGCGCGATCGATGTTTTCGTCCTCTCCATATTTGTAAGCTGTGAGGGTTTCTATCTCCTTTATTATTGGAGTAAAAACATCACTGTCGTAGTTGGAAGTTTTGTCTTGTAATACCATACAGAGTCTTTCGAAGCCCATTCCAGTATCAACGTGTTTTTGAGGCAGAGACTCTAGACTGCCGTCGGCTTTTCTGTTGAATTCGATGAATACAAGATTCCATAATTCGATAACTTGGGGGTGATCTTGATTGACCAAATCTTTCCCTGGAATTTTGGTTTTTTCTTCCTCACTTCTGAGGTCAACATGGATTTCTGAACAAGGTCCACAAGGGCCTTGATCTCCCATTTCCCAGAAGTTATCTTTTTTGTTCCCGAGCAATACCCTATCTTCATCTACTAGGTTTTTCCAATAATCATAAGTTTCGGTATCCTTTTGAAGGTTTTCGCCTGCATCCCCCTCGAATATGGTGACATAAATCTTATCGGGATCGATTTTATAGACTTCTGTCATTAATTCCCATGCCCATTCGATGGATTCTTTTTTGAAGTAATCTCCAAAACTCCAGTTACCTAACATCTCAAAAAAGGTATGGTGGTAGGTGTCAATTCCTACTTCCTCTAGGTCATTGTGTTTTCCTGAGACCCTTAGGCACTTCTGAGTATCAGTTACCCTATTATTTTTGGGTTTTTGATGTCCCAAAAAGTAAGGTTTGAATTGATTCATACCGGCATTGGTGAACATCAAGGTTGGATCGTCTTTTATAACCATTGGAGCTGAGGGTACAATGGCGTGACCTTTGGACTCAAAAAATTGAAGAAATTGTCTTCTGATTTCAGCGGATTTCATAGTAAACCTTGGTATTTATAAAAGCGGTACAAATATAGTTTTTTAGATCGATAGCTGCTTTGAAAATGGAGGAGTGATTGTGATTTATATAATTTGTATATTTACATTGTTTTAAAACCTATGTGAGGTTTTAATAACTTCTATGGCAAAATTAAAATATTATTACGATAAGGAATCTCTTTCCTTCCGTCCAGTCAAGAGTATCTGGTATTCTGGAATATCGGGAGTAGTATTATTTCTTCTCTCAACAATTTTATTTGGAGTTTTGGCCTTATTTATCCTTTTGAATACCGAAACGCTTAATACTCCCAAGGAATTGCTTCAGGCGAGGGAAATAGAAAACTTGAAGTTTCAGTACGAACTATTGAATAAAAAACTTGAAAATATTGAAGAAGTAATGGCCAATGTTGTCGATCGCGACAACAATCTTTATCGTGTTTACTTCGAGGCCAGTCCAATCCCAGATGAAATGAGGAAAATGGGATTTGGAGGGGTAAATCGCTACAACGAATTAGAGGGGTATGACAACTCCAAATTGATTATCAATACTACAAAACGATTGGAAGTTTTGACCAAGCAGGTAGTGGTTCAGTCCCGTTCGCTAGAAGAGTTAGAAAGTATTGCAAAAAATAAAGAAGATCTTTTGATGTCCATGCCTTCAATTCAGCCGATTCATAAAAACGATTTAAAAAGGATGGCTTCTGGCTTTGGTTACCGGAGAGATCCTTTCACCAAGAAAAGAAGATTTCATCAAGGAATGGATTTCACAGCCCCTCGTGGTACTCCAGTTTATGCTTCGGGTGATGGTGTTATCGGACGAGCAGACAATAGAGCATCGGGTTATGGAAAACATGTAAGAATTGACCATGGGTTTGGTTATGTAAGCTTGTATGCGCATTTGAGTAAATACAATGTGAAAAGAAGACAAAAAGTAAAACGTGGAGAAATTATCGGTTATGTAGGCAGCACAGGACGCTCTGTAGGCCCTCACCTCCATTACGAAATCTTTAAAGACGGAAAAAGGGTAAATCCCCTAAATTACTACTCCGGTAATTTGACCGCAGAGGAGTTTGATATTATGCTGAATTTGGCTAGTCAAGAAAACCAATCTATGGACTGATGCATGTCAATCTCCCTGAAAAAAGATACTACAGCATAGGAGAAATTGCCAAAGCATTCAATGTAAATACTTCTCTTCTTAGATTCTGGGAAAAAGAGTTCAGAGAAATCCAGCCGAAAAAAAAACAAGGAGGTGCTCGAAAATATACCCCTGAGGATGTGACCAGCATTCAAAAAATTTATCATCTGCTCAAAGAAAAAGGATTGACTATAGAGGGGGCCAAAAAGCAACTCAAATTAAAAAACCTATCCAAGGAGGGTAATCTTGTAGTCATTCAAAAACTAGAACAACTGAAATCTGACTTGGAGGTACTTCTAGAAAATCTCTGATTATTTTTTCCTGAAAAACAATTGAATGGGTATCCCATTGAAGTCAAAACGCTCTCTGAGTTTGTTTTCTAAAAACCTCTTGTAGGGTTCCTTTACGTATTGTGGAAGGTTACAGAAAAAAGCAAACTGAGGATGTGGAGTTGGCAATTGGGTACAGAACTTAATCTTTACAAATTTTCCTTTATAGGAGGGAGGGGGCTGGCTTTCCATGATTGGCAATAAGGCATCGTTGAGCTTTCTGGTGGGAATTCGATTGGATCTGTTTTTATAAATGGTAACTGCAGACTCTATGGCTTTAAAAATTCTTTGTTTGTTTAGGGCAGATATAAATACAATGGGAACATCTAAAAATGGTGCGATTTTATCTTCAATTTCCTCTTCAAAATATTTATAGGATTGGGTTTCTTTTTCAACCAAATCCCACTTGTTGACCAATATGACGATGCCCTTGTTGTTTCGATGGGCTAACCAAAAAATATTTTGAACCTGACCATCAAACCCTCTCGTAGCATCGACCAATAGTAAACAAACATCACAATATTCAATGGCTCTTACAGAGCGCATCACTGAATAAAACTCAATGTCCTCTTTTACTTTACTCTTTTTTCTGATCCCAGCTGTATCGACCAAATTGAATTCAAAGCCAAAACGGTTGTAGCTTGTGTCAATACTATCTCTTGTAGTTCCCGCAATATCGGTTACTATGTATCTTTCCTCTCCAATTAGTGCATTGATAAAAGAAGATTTGCCCGCATTTGGTCTTCCCACTACGGCAAACCTAGGCAATGATTCTTCGGATTCATTTTGTTCGGGTAAGACCTTGACTAAATCGTCAAGCAGCTCTCCTGTTCCACTTCCATTGATGGCAGAAACAGTGTATATGTGTTCGTATCCCAAGGCATAAAATTCGGCTTTGTTTTCCTTTACTTTGGAATTATCTCCCTTATTGGCAGTAAGGAAAACGGGTTTTTGGGAACGCCGGAGCAGTTCTGCAATAATTTCGTCCATGCCGGTAAGTCCATCCCTCACATCCACTATAAACAGTATTGCATCGGCTTCTTCTATCGCAATATTGACTTGTTTATCTATTTCTTTTTGGAAAATATCATCGCTGCCTTTTATATAGCCACCAGTATCTATCAAACTAAATTCAATCCCATTCCAGTCGGATTGTCCATAATGACGGTCGCGGGTTACCCCGCTGATGGCATCAACAATGGCCTCTCTCTTTTTAATCAAACGATTAAAAAAAGTGGATTTTCCCACGTTGGGCCTTCCCACAATTGCAACTATACCTCCCATTACCATTTATTTGAGTGCAAAAGTAAGTGAATTTATCAGAAAATGATTGGCTTATTGCTTATAACCAAAACGTTTGAGTTGTAGCGGGTTGGAACGCCAATTTTTTTGAACTTTTACATATAGTTCAATATGGATTTTCTTTCCAAAAAAAGACTCAAGACTTTTTCTTGCTCCCGTACCTACTTTTTTTAGTTTTTCCCCTTTATGGCCAATGATGATTCCCTTTTGAGTTTCTCTTTCTGCAAGTATAACCGCACGGATCTTTATAATTTTTTCTTCTTCCTTGAAAAATTCAGTGATGACCTCCACGGCATATGGAACTTCTTTATCATAGTATTCCAAAATACTTTTTCTGATGGCCTCATTGACAAAAAATCTTTCGGGCTTGTCACTGAGCTGATCTTTGGGGAAATAGGGTGGAGATTCGGGGAGAAGGTCAATCAACATTTGTAATAACTCTGGGACAAAAAACCCTGTCAAGGCAGAAATGGGAAGGATTTTGGCATTGGGGAAAACGCAGGACCATTCTTGAACAGCAGATTCTAATTTCTTTTGTGAGGAGGTATCAATTTTATTGAGGATTACAAACAATGGGATTTTGGATTTTATGATCTGCTCCAAAAGTGATTTGTCCTTAATCTGTTTATCCTCTAAGGAGATCATGTAAAGTAAAACATCGGCATCGATCAAAGATTCCTTGACAAAATCCATCATAAAGTTTTGCATTTCGTAAGCGGGCTGAATAATACCAGGGGTATCGGATAATACCAGTTGGTGGTGATCGCCATTAATCAAACCAAGTATACGGTGACGGGTAGTTTGAGCCTTAGGGGTAGAAATGGACAAATCTTTACCTATTAAGGCATTGACCAAGGTAGATTTTCCCACGTTAGGTTTTCCTATTATGGATACGAAGCCTGATTTGTGGGGAGGGTTGGACATGCTGTAAAGATACAATCTTTGAAATAGCCTTTGTGATCGTTTATAAATTTTGTAAATTCACAAATATATCGCGAGGTAGAGCAGTAGGTAGCTCGTCGGGCTCATAACCCGAAGGTCGCTGGTTCGAGTCCAGCCCTCGCTACTAAAGCAGCACTAAGTTACTAAAACTCTTTTTCTATATTTGAGAAAGAGTTTTTTATGTCTAAAGTTTCTTGAAATAATAAGTTTGAAAATGAATCAAATACCCAGTCATGAATTCATGAAAACAGAATAGCCACCTTTTTCATTCATTAATATTGCAATAAAAGAAATCCAAATTTCCAAAATAAATAGAGAATTTTAAGTCTTCGGTTTGATGGTAATTAAATATTATAAAAATAAAAGGGGTAGAAATACAATGTATCGCACAAAGCGAACATGAAATGACTCAAAAAGTGTCCTAGTTAATTATTAAATTTTTTAATTTCAATTAGTGGGATTTTTAT
>PAHA01000028.1 GCA_002711215.1 Flavobacteriaceae bacterium | reverse complement strand
TAACTTTTATCCCTATGGTAGGGATAAGAAAAATAAACCGAGAATGTAAAATATTGGTAATGAATGGATTACGAGGTTGGGTTTCACCGGTTTAGTTCCAGTCCAGACCGCTAGAATAAATATTAAACCCCTATAAGTCATCACTATAGGGGTTTTGTTTTTTCAAATAGGGATAAATAGGGGGACAAATTTAGGTATAAGCGACTTTAAATTATAATTGTTCGCGCGAACTTTAATGACAAAACAATCATCTCAAGTTTTTCATCAGTTTATACCATTCTTTTAGGAATCACCTCACTAGGATTACTTGGGATTTAACTTTTGTTCGAGCGAACTAATGTTGGAAGGATTCTTGGAGAGATTTTATGTCCTCATGGATGTGTAAACCTAAAATATTTGAGTATAAATTTAGCTGTTAATTTCAGCAGATTCAAAACATGAAGTAAAAAATTCCCTTGCCCCAGAGTAGTCATGCATTTTAAAAAAACCTTTTTTAACTTTCTTTAAATGAATATGATTGTCTCTACCCATTTTATCTTCCCCCCCCAATGTAAAGTTGGTTAATTCATTTTGTTCACCATCGATTATAAATTCATTCCCCTTATTAAAAACAAGAGCTGGCAAACCAGAATAATTAGAATTTATTTTTTCATCAATATGTATATCAACTATGTTGCCATAGTCTAATTTTACCCATTTGTTTTATAAACCAATATTTGATATTGCTTTTAAATGGTCTTCATAAAATATTACCACATATGATTGATGGTCCCAAATTAAACCAAAAAGAGCATTATCACCTGTTATTCCCCAATCTTTAAATCTTTCACTATACTTAGTAAATGCTTTTTTTACCCCACCAATCTCATTGAAATCATAAATTTCTTCGTGAAACTTTTTTTGAATTTCCTTAAGTTTATTTACATGGACTTTACTAATGAATTTATCTGATACCTCAGGAAAATTATTAAGTAAATGTTCTTGAATTTTAAGATTTAAATCTTTTACATATTTCAATTGTTTTCCTAAATCTCCAATTTCAGATAAACCTTCAATTGACATACCAATACCAAATGATGCACCCACAATTCCCGTAATTACACCAAAAGAGTTTTTAGCATAATCAATAATACTTGAGTTGAAGTAAGTAATAGCTAAACCCATTAAGGACTTTATAGCCTTGTTCTTAACCTCTTTCTTTAGTGTTACCTCAATGGGTTTAATTTGTTTGCATATACCAAAAAGAAATGCACCAATATCATTTCTAGTTTGTTTTTTATCTTTTGTAAGTTCTAATGATTTTTCGAAACAATGAATTATTTCACTAAAATCACTCCCTTTACCAAATAATAAATTTGACTTAATAGAACCTAATAAAAAATAATTTTCAGTGTTTTTTGGTTCATTTAAAACAATTGGTTACATTGATTCTCAGCCTCAATATATCTGCCACCTTTAATTGACATAATTATTAAATCATTAATTTTTATACTGTTATTAATAACAATTTACAAAATTCTAATTATTAGCTTGAATTTTTTTTATAAGTTAAAAGTTTCAATTTTTCCATCGGTTTTGTAAAATCGTTTATCCCCACACAGGGGATAAGTTTTATCCCTATGGTAGGGATAATAAAAATAAACCGAGATTGTAAAATACTGTTTTTGTGGTAATTATAAGGTTGAATTTCACCGGTTTAGTTCCTGAGAATTAAATAGATTAAATATGATAAATGCTTAACGTTTCAATTTTCAATCTTTTTCAAAAAAATTTAACAGAGATTACTTTCAAGAGCTTTATTATAGTATTTTCTCTTTATGTGATATTAATTTCGTGTACAAAAAAGCGCAATGAACTTAGTATCTCTGAAGCGGAGGAGCAAAATGAATTTAATGCTTTCACGGATCAAGCAAGGGTTGTGGGATATTTACCGTTTTACAGGTTTTCTGCATTAGAGAATATTGCCTTTTGTAATGTCACTCACCTCAACATTGCCTTTTTCAACCCAGACGAAAACGGGAATTTGATCCTTCCAGAGTCTCAATCAGTATTTTCCCTCACTGATATTATTGAAACCGCTAAATCTCAAAACCCATCGATAAAGGTTTTTATTTCCCTAGCTGGTGGAGCTTTGTCTGATGATCAATCAAGAATATGGAAATCATTTTTGGACGATGGCTCCCAAAGATCTATCTTAATTAAGAAAATTATAAATTATATTAGAAATAATGATTTTGATGGTGTAGATGTTGATATAGAATGGGAACACGTCAGTTCGGGTTATAGTAATTTCATCCTCGAGTTAAAAGCAGCAATGATTTTGGTATCTAAATCACTTTCTGCTGCTTTTCCTTCAGAAACACTATACAGTAATTTAACCTCAGAGGCAATCGCTGCTCTAGATTTTATTAATATTATGGCTTATGATTATACTGGACCATGGAACCCTAAAAACATAGGGCATCATAGTTCATTTATTCATGCTGAAAATGGAATTAAATTTTGGCGTGATATTGTTAGTGTCCCCCCTGAAAAACTTAATCTGGGGGTCCCTTTTTATGGTTGGGATTTTCAAAATGCGACCACAGTGGTGGCAAAGACTTATGGGTCTATAGTAGATGCCGATTCTTCCAATTCAGAAAAAGATGTAGTGGGAAATTTTTTCTACAATGGAATGGAAACTATTCGATCTAAAACAAGACTAGCAGCAGAGGAAGTTGGAGGTATAATGATTTGGGAGTTGGGTCAAGATGCTTTTAACGATTTTTCTCTATTGCAAACTATTCACAACAGCTATTGGGGTTTGGGTGTTGAAACCACGGGTTTATGTAAAAACTAGCCAATCCAAATCCATGGTAAATCAATTCCAGTAGTAGCGACATTAATTTCAATAAAATTTACAGGGTGCTGTATTTGCAGAGCAGCATTGTGCCAAAAAATAATAAATTTTAATGTGTCGGAAATTCATAGTAAAGCATAAAATGATAATCTCCTACTTACAATTAAAAAGGGACCTGGAAAATTAGGATTTAAAGCCCCTATCTTGATTTATGGTGCCAATAGTCAAAATAAATATTTTTAATTTATTTATCTTATCTAATAATTAAAATCCGCTCTATTGGATTCATCTTTCTCAAGAGCCAAAAAATATTTCAATTTTTCATCTAAATTATAGACGGGTAAAATTGTGATGTGACATAAATATAGCTCACCATTTCTTTTGTAGTTTACGATAGAACCAGAAAAAGTATGATTTAAGGCTAATTCATTATTGAGTTGGGTTTTTACAGCGAAGGAGGTCTTTTCTCCCTGAAGAAAAGAGGGTTTTTTTCCAACAGCAAATGTTTTAGTAAAACCCGTCATATCTTTAAATCCATCATTTACCCATACAATTCTATGTGCTTTATCTGAAAGTATTAAAGCATCATAATCATAATTATAGATCTTGGACTCTAATTCAGATGAAAAACAGTTTTTAAAATATTTTTCAATTTCAGATGCATCCTTTTTTCTTCTAAAACCTTTGACCAATCGGTTATAATTTTCCAGATGGTAATTAAAGCTTGATAATGGTGATATGATTTTTTTATTTTTTTTCACTTTGAAAATATTAATTGTTATTAGTTCAAACGAAAAGTGCTAATAATTTTAAACTAAAAATCAAATTTAATGCACGTTAAGCTAAAAAGCTAATAATTTCAATTAAACTTAAGTAAAAGAAAGAAGACCGACCGAAAGTTTACATATCAATTTAGATTTTGTACATTTAAAAATTGCTATTTAAATGAGAAAAAGAGACATTATAATTTTAACATCAGCTTTTTTAAGTTTCATTCTATCTGTATATCTTTGGTTCACTGGCGAAAAGGAAATGGGACAATACGTTTCTATCTGGGTCCCAACAATAATTATCTATGGGATTTTCCTTAATACACTTCCAAAGAAATGAATGATTTACAGTTATTTATAATCGGATGTGTTTTATTTGCTCCGGTTTTATTAGTAATGTTTGGGTCAATATTGGAAACTCGTGAAAAAGAAACCACAAAACCATCAAATAAATCAATAAACTTTTACATTTATCAAATTACTTTTTCAATTCTATTAATAGCTGTCTTCGTTCTACTTGGGATATTAATTTTCAAAATCTAGTGGATTTAGATTTTAATTTTTAAATATAAATATTCCTTTAAATAGCATTTTTTGATACAAATCTAATTTAGACTTTAGTAAGAGATATTTCCATCTGCCAAAACATTAATGCCTTAACTAAATTAGCTCCAGACACTTTTATCTGAATCTTTTTCAAGACCAGATGCTTGAACTAATTCTATTATTTCTTAGATTTATAAACATTGTCAAAGCCATCAATATTTTGTTGAAATATATTTGGATTTTTAAATCATGATCTGTTGCAAATTTAAGGCTTCAGCGGCTATCAAATTGACAATAAAAAAGACAGAGGTTGGAGAAGCAGCCCATTTAATACCGCCTCCTATTAAATGCATTCAGTTACTAGGGGGGACTTAATTGTCAAATACCAAAAAGTATTATGAAGATAATATCAGACCTATCATAAGGATTGCAGGGCCCTCTCAAACTTTTTCATAACGTAAAGGTGCATTTTGGCTTGTGTCAATTTATAGACAGACCAAGGTAATTTAGGTACATACTCATGAATGGCTGTGATTACATATTCATTGTCTAAAATAGATCGGAATTCCAACCACCCCAAATCTCTTCTTTTAGTCAAAACGCCACCTGTAATGAAGAAAAGCTGTCGATTGGGCGTACTTCTATTTTCAATTAATTGTAATTCCAATAACATTACTCCCAACAGGTAAAACCTCAAAAAATTTCCATCAAAACGAGGATTGATCAGTCCGCCAAACCTTTTGTTCAGCCATATGGGATAGTATTTGGCCACCCACTGGGCATTGTGCTTGCAGGGATTATAGATTCTCTGTACACTTCTTACTGTATTTTTTTCAGTATTGAGTTGATGAAAAGTTGGAAGGGCAGGAGGTTTTTGGGTCAGTGCTCTTTTAATACTAGTATCAATGGAAGTAAAATTAATTTTATATAAATCCGAATGTTGATCATTGGGAATCATTTTATGCTTAAGACTCTCTACAAGTGGTGAAACAAAATTGATATCAGAGTTTCCAAAAATACTGACCCACCATTTGGACAGTCCCACAGTAAACAAAGGCATTGAAAAAATCAACCTTTTTTTCTGAATGATTTTTGAGGTTTTTTTAAGGAGCTCCATGTAAGTCATGACCTCTGTTCCTCCAATCTCAATATTTTTATGATAGAATTTGGGATTCCCTATGCACTGTTTTAGAAGGGAGAGAATATCAAACACATCAATGGGTTGGTTTTCGGATTTAGTCCATTTAGGGCAACCCATAACCGGTAGGTTTTTTACCAAGTTAGCAACAATCTTGAAAGAAGAGCCACCGGGTCCAATAATTATTCCGGCTCTGATGGCTGTCAATGGGGTGTTTCTTGAACCTAGGGTCTTCTCTACTTCGAACCGAGAAAGAAGATGATTGGAAATTTCATGTTTGTCCTTGGGGAGTATCCCACCTAAATATATGATTTGTTTTAGTTTGTTCTTTTGGGCAGCTCTCGAAAAGTTGTCTGCTAAGAGCAAGTCCGTATCTTCAAATTTCCCTTGGTTGAGTCGGGTAGAAGGTTGCATGGAATGCACCAAATAGAAGGCAATATCCGCATCCTCAAGAGCTTTGTCTGTGCTTGACATGGAATACAAATCCACAGTTCGCCAGATAATTTTGTCGTTGGGATTTGTCTTGACTTTTTTTCGACTTAATGCAATGATTAGATAATCATTTTGAAATTCCTCAATTATCCCCCTCCCTATAAAACCCGTTGCTCCTGCCAGTACAATTTTCTTTTTCATTACCCTAAATTAATCAAATAAAAACCTTTAAAACAGCAGTTAAAATTAAATTTGCTTAACTTTACATGTCAATTTTAAATCTATAAATTAAAGCCTTTTGAATTAAGATGTTGTGTGTTGTTAAAATTGGGAAACCAATATATTAGCAACTAATTAGAAGCTTTCCAGTAGTTAGGAGAGCTTTTTTTATTTCCTAATCTTTATATTATAATATCTAATCCAGTTTAAGTTATAATCCCTCATCCGGATTTTTTAGATGAATGTCCATTTTTGGTTTTCAAATCCAGCGCAAAGATTTAGTCAAACAAATTCCAACTATCTCAGGGAACAATCACATTCAGTTTTTGGGGAAGGACTTTGATTTCCAAATGTTTTGAAGCTACAGCAAGATATTCACCATCAATTTGAACACAAAAATCACCTTCTGATAAATGATCAATTTTTAAAGCTGATAAAGGAAGTAAATTACAACCCTCTGAAGCTAATTTTCTCCGCATCAAAGTATTGATTAAAAATTTGATCCTACTGAATATGTTCGATTTTTCCATCCAAAATAAATCCATCAGCCCATCATCAGATTGGGCTTGAGGGGTAAGTGAGAAATTGTATCCTTGTTGGTTGGTATTGGAAAAAAGTATTACAAATGGACTAATTTTTCGCTTCTCCTTATCATATTCAATTTGAATTCTCTGATGTTTAAAACCCACCACAGCAACAAAAAAGGCAATAAAATAGGCGAAAATTCCGTGCCATTGTTTTTTTTGATAATTTCTGATAAAATGGGATTCTAATGCGCAGCCCATATTTCCAAAAAAATAATTTCCGTTGACTACACCTACATCCATTCTAGCAAGCTTGTTATTTTTGATGATTTGAAGTGCTTTAGAGATTCCAAATGGAATTTTAAAATGTCGGGCAATGCCGTTTCCCGATCCCAAGGGTATTATGGCCAAAGGAATTTCTGTTTCAACCAATACCTGAGCGACTTCATTGATCGTACCATCTCCTCCACATGCAACTACCCTATCGGCATTTTCTGAGATGGCTTTTTGAACCAGATCTATTGCATGNCCTTTTTTCAGNGTATTTAAAATNTAAAGAGAATNCTTTTCNTTGTCAAAAGTTTCTTCAATTGACTTCCGCAATTTTTTTAATGTATAAGCANCTAGGGGTTTGACAATNAAATATATTTTCATTATTCAGTGCTTGNACTAGTTTTGNTNTTCGACATNAGGGATTCAAAATAATCTTCCAGAAACATATTGCATTTCTTTTCCAATTCAATCATNTCCTGAGTTTTATTTTTGATNAGATTTTTTTCCATGTTTTTATCCTTTATNNCATAAAANCCTATCGCTTTGTTCCCGTTGTGTACACAGATTAAATTTTCATCCATGATAAAATAACTTCCTCCGCTAAAATAGTTAATTACAANGGGGTGATGTTCTTGGTNGGACACTAAACTNNTNCCCCAACTTTTAAACGGTTTCGTGTANTCCACNAGATCAGCAACGGTTGGAAATATGTCCATGTGACTGGCCAGCTGCATATCGACCCCCTTNAGNTCACTGTTCGGTTTGAAAATCATNAATGGATTNGCAAATCGATTTACTGTTTTCTNNTAGAAAGGAAAATGGGTTTGGTTGCCGTGGTCGGCAGTAAAAATAAAAACTGTGTCTTCAAACCATGGAGCATTTTTGCTTTCCTTAAAAAATTGTCTCAATGCATGATCTGTATACCCTACACATTGGTGCATTGGGACATAGCCCTTATCAAATTTTCCCTCATACGCCTTGGGGATCACATAAGGTTCATGAGAAGTAATTGTAAAGACAGAGCTGAGAAAGGGTGTTTTTTGCTCGTCCAATATGGATTTTATGAAATGTAAAAAAGGTTCATCCCAAATACCCCATGAACCATCAAACTCTTCATCATTGTTGAATTCAGTTCTGCCATAGTACCGATCAAACCCCAAGGTGTTGGCGAAACCCAATAAACCCATGGATCCATTTGCAGCTCCGTGAAAAAAAGATGTATGGTATCCCAATTCTTTTACGATGGAAACTACAGAACCCACCTTTTGTCTGGAATAAAGTGATGAGGCATATGAAGTTTCAAAAGATGGAATTCCTGCCAAAATGGATGGCATGCCGTGAATTGACTTTCTGCTGGTGGCAAAACCGTTGGGAAAAATTAAGCTGTGCTTGGCCAATGAGTCCAGAAATGGGGTATAGCTTTCATAGTTGGGGATATCGTACGTTTCGTTCAAAGCCCCCCAGTATTCTCTTCCCATACTCTCCAAAATAAATATGAAAACGTTGGGTTTATTATCAAATCTTCCAGATGGGGGATATTGTTTGATAGTCTTTAGTTCCTCTTCAACTTGTTTATCAGTAAATCGATTTATAATTTTCTTATCACCATCCTTACCAAGTGTCTTAAGAAATGTAAAAGTACTACTTAAAACCACGTCAGCCTGTTGAGGGGTTTTTACATTATCCATGGCATCAATCAAGGTTATTGGACGGGTACTTTTTTTAAAATCACCTCCTCGAGCCCCCAAAACGAAAAGCGCAATTGTTCCAAAAAATAAAACAATAGAGCTGAGGCCGTAACGCCACCGGTTTTGAATATTTGTAGGGTAAACTTTCACCTTTTTATATCCCAATGCGAGTAAATATAACATGGTGATAAAAAGGATTATGTAGAGAATATAAACCCATGTAAAATGAAAAAGTAAAAGCATTTTATTGGTTTCTGACTCAATTACTTCCAAAAAATTATTCATCAATCTATTTTGATTGAATCGGTAATATGCAAAGTCAATAAAGTTAAGTGAAAGAAAAATGGCATTGCAAANCATGTAAACCCAAAAAACAATTTNTTGATANATTAAANAAGTTGTTTTTTTCCANGGAATTATTGACATCAGAATAAAAATCATATTNGAATAAACGATAGCNACATTGTCAAAACGCAGCCCATAATAGCACAATTNAGCCANATGGGANATNGATTTNACCTGAACCAAGTCATTNTTGAAATAAACAAATAGCACCCTGCAAAAGAAATAGCAGATGTAAACTAAAAAAATCCGATAAAAAAGCGCGATAAATTCTTTAAGGCGCAAATCCATAGTCTTAANTTATGNATAAATATAAGCTTTACAAACCTTTTTTTACAGAGTTAAAAACCAATATATAAACTAGTTTTGAAATTTTTGATCANTTTTTTTTTAAAAAAGTAGGGTAAGCAATTCCNGAATCGGGTTATNNGTGTAATCAAAAAATAATTGTTATGAAAATGAAAAAAATAACCNTATTAGTTTTTAGCNTTGGCTTGATCACTTCCTGCTCCGATGAAGNGGTCAGNGGATTCTCAGAAAATTTAAGTACAACTACTGTTTTAGAAACGATCAATTCCATCACTTTTGAAGAAGACATNGANGANATGGTTTCTGAAAGNATGACCCTGACTTCAAATGCGCAAAGTGCACGAAGTNCNGATTCTCAANCAGATTCTACTNCCTTACGNGGACCCAAAAGATTTCGANNAGACAAATATGGNGACTGTGCAACNATTATTGAGGATGAAGAGAATTTCACTAAGACCATTANCTTTNCAGANGATTGTGAGGGAAAACGAGGTCAGACTCGAACTGGAACCATGATTGTTACTTACTCTGAATCAAGAGGAGAGGTNGGAAGNTTTAGAGAAGTCACTTATGATNATTTTTACNTCAANGGTGTGAAAATTGAAGGAATAAAAAGNACNGAAATTANATCCATGGATGANAATGGCAGTAAAACCANGCGATCAACCCATACNGANGGAAAAATGATCTACGANGACGGNACTTTCNAAACTANAAGTTCTGATATGACACGATACACTCACATGGAAAATGATGAAAAAATTTACAGCACTTTGAGTGGAATAAAATCTGGAGTCAGCACAGAGGGCGTAAACTTTACTATGGAAATTACAAGCCCGATCAAATTTGTTTACGATTGTCCTCAGGAAGGACAAAGAAGNAGAGGGAAAGTTCCCGTAGANGGCATCAAAGTAACCACAGATGGGGAACAAGTAATAACCACCGATTTCGGAGATGGTACATGTGATACTCTTGTAGAGGTAACCAAAGATGGTGAANTTGAGACNNTTGATTTAAGAGANCTTGAAAGAGGNGAAAGATTCATGAACATATTAAAAATGAAAAAGAAATAAGTTTTGTTCAAAATAATCTTTTAATTTTCTAATCCAATTCCTTTGATAAACTTATCTTCGGAATTGGATTTAAGGACTTTAAAGTTGACGGCTAAAAATTTTAAAATGATTTATGACACGCACTTTGACGANNTNAGNCGATACCTGATNTACAGATCAGGGGATCAGGAACTGTCTGGAGACATCGCTCAAAATGTATTTATGAAAGTGTGGACTAAAAAAATTGATATTGCCTCAGGTAATATCAAAAGTCTTCTTTTTAAGATGGCTACCGATGATTTTATCAGTCATANAAGAAGAAAAAAAGTTGAAAGAGAATATACNAACAGCTTGGATTTGAAACTGACATATGAAAATGACAATACTGAGNATCTTNCTGAAAGAAAAAAACAGTTTGAAAATGCCTTAAATCAATTGCCCGAAAAACAAANAACAGNATTGTTAATGAATAAGATGCAAGGGCTAACCTANAAAGAAATTGCAGAAACCTTAAATTTGTCTCAAAAAGCAATTGAAAAGCGAATTAGTCAAGCTTTAAATACATTAAAACAAAACCTCAAAAACAGATGAGTAAACATAAAGANTTTTCTGATCAGGAGATTGGCGATTTTTTTTCCAAANTAGAAATCCCACTTGAGAAANACAAGGANAGCATTTGGTCTGAAAAGTTTGAATCTCTAGTTAAAGACGATACCCAAACTTCCCCTAAAGAGACTNCAGTTTTTCGATTNTATTGGCAGTATGGGGTNGCCGCCTCNNTTGNANTACTTCTTGCAGCTACTTTTTATTTGAAACCCCAAAACNCCTTGCAANAAGTNGTAGACGCGCCAGAAATTACCTATACNTCCCAGCAAGATTTGCTGGCCGATCAAACCATGATTGAGTCCTTATTTGTCGAGGANAACGAATTTGATGAGTGGTTTGAAGAACAATATGTTTTGAGTTCAGTAAANTAAAAAAATGANAAAAATTAAAGTTTNGTTTTTTCTTTTTGTCCTCTCCAATNTAGCGNTGGCAAGGCTTGTGGCTCAAGNTATTNCCCCTTCAGAAATCTATACCCCNAAGCAATTGGAAATGATTGAATCACAAAGAGTTTTGGTCAAGCAAAACAGAGATGCTTTTAGGAATTCTCTTTCTGAGAATCAGAAAAACCTGCTCAAGGATAACTCCCTTTCCACGAAAGAAAGGCAACAGGCCCTNATGAAAACCCTTACAGCNAANCAGAAAGAAGTNCTAAAAGGNAATCGGGAATCATTAAGAAAACTCAAANATGACTTCNNAAAATCACTNACAGATAAACAAAAAACGACCTTAAAACAGCGAAAGCAAAATATCAAAAACCGNAGGGAAAAAATGAAAGACTACCAATCTGGACTNGATGCGCGNAGGGACAACCTAAAGCAAAAGAAACAAAATCTCAGAGAGCGAACCAAGAAAAATTAAATCCAACCAATAGAGATTTAAACCNTCCAGTTACNNNACAGTTTCGTCCTTTTACTATATTTAGTTAATGAAAAAAATCCTTTTCCTCGGCTTTTTTTTAGCACAATGCTNTGCTTACGCTCAGACTGANGAGGATGATGGTATTCTAGACAGTGTATTGGATGAATTGTTTCAAACCGACAGTTTTTTAACCNACNTANCTNAANCCCAATANTTGTATACNAATTTTTCGTTTGACGAAAGTGTTTTTTTTGCAGGACGAGACTTTGACATCAATCAGTTTGGTTTTACACCNAGTATCAGCTACATGAGGGGTCAAAACTTCTTTATTAGTTTGGGCTCTGCCTATTTTTCAGAACTCGATCCTAAATGGGATTTTATTTCCATCAGNAGCGGCTACTCTNTTTTTCTAGATCGTTCANAACGATTGAGTTTATCTGGAATTTACAGCCGNATCTTTTTTTCAACCGACTCCGATGAGCTCAATCCTNATCGGCTGACGGCGNCCTTANCCTACNACCAAAACAATATCAGATTACGCCTTTCTGCCGCTTATCTTTATGGAGGNTCTGTTTCNTTTTATACTGCTTCCAGTGCCNGCTACGAAATCTCCNTTTATGATAATGACCAATGGGAAATATCTTTCAATCCTCAACTGAGTTTTTTGATGAGTGAGCAAACCATAAGCGAGCAANTTNCCTCCGGTTTTTTTAACAATNAAACTGTGGAAAGGGATGTCTTTGATTTGATCAATACCCAAATCAGTATACCCTTGATNGTGGATATCGGAACTTGGGATTTTCAATTGTCCTATAATATNAACNNTCCCAAGGCATTGGTAAGTGAGAANAATCTCAAAGNNTCAGGCTATTTTTCATTTTCTATTGGTTATTTTTCTCCCCTNTAAATTTTCAATTTTTAGGAGTTTANTANCTTTATAAAAATCAAATGANGATTAAAATNAACNNAAANGTATTNTTTCTTTCAGNAATTGTTTTACTGCTNCTTGGAGNTTGTGCAGTTCCCGATCAAAAATATGTAAAGGCNCCATTCACTGAATTAGATACCTTGNCNACTAACGANTGGTGGAATNGAAAAACCAGCAAAATTATAGANATNAAGGTTNCNAGAGATCAGACCCTAGCCTTTGGNATTTATACCACTTCTNNTAACACCCTCAAGCTTTCAGCTCAGTTNTTCCCACTATATCCNGAGGAAACTAGGATAGTTCGGTTGGANCTGTTACAAAATAACCAATGGAAGGAAGTACAAACCCAAGAGGTAAATGAAATAGGTTGGGCTGCNTTTTTCCGAATAGANGGCTGGGAGATGAACCAATCTGTAAAATACNGGNTGCTTCATGGAGAAAATGCTCAATTTGANGGCACNATTAGAAAAGATCCTGTTGACAAAAATGAGATCAANATGGCAGCACTTTCTTGTAANAGTAACAAAGACCGTGGTACAAGAGAAAAATATGTAAANAATATCAATGCACTTGATCCTGATCTGGTTTTTTTTGCAGGAGACCAATCNTATGATCACAAAGAACATACAGCCGCTTGGTTGAAATTTGGAATGCAATTCAGAGATGTGTTCAGACACCGACCTTGTGTAACCATTCCCGACGATCACGATATAGGTCAAGGNAACCTTTGGGGTGAGNGTGGNAAAAAATCAGTTCGTAAAGACGGAAACGATGGAGGCTACTTTCTTCATCCCGAGTATGTCAAAATGGTAGAAAGAGCACAAACGACTCACTTGCCAGATGCCTATCATCAAGNTCCCTTGGANCAAGGAATCAAAGCCTATTTTACCAGCTTAAAAATTGGTAGAGTAGACTTTGCCATCATTGAGGACCGAAAATTCAAATCGGGACCNAATGGAAAAATCCCCAAACAAGGCCCNAGAGCGGACCANATNAATGATCCNAATTACAACCCTGAGTCGGTAAATCTGCCCGAATTNGTTTTATTAGGNGAACTTCAACATCAATTTTTGANGGAATGGGGGGCCGATAAAAANTCAAAAATGAAGGCAGTNCTATCCGCTACAGGATTTTGTGGTGGGGCACACNTACACGGTAGACGCGCCGACCGTCTNCATGCAGATTTAGATTCCAATGGTTGGCCACAACACGGAAGAAATANGGCCCTAAGCTTGATCCAAAAAGCCGGTGCCATTCATATTGCTGGAGACCAGCANCTGGCCACANTAATTCAACACGGTATCAAACATTATGATGANGGTCCTTGGGCGTTTGTNGTACCTGCTATAATCAATAATTACTACAGCAGATGGTGGTGGCCAGAGGACGAAATGCCCGGAGAATACAATAACGATTTTCTNCCTTGGACAGGGCGTTATCTCGATGGATTTGAAAATAAAATNAANATGCACGCTTATGCCAACCCAGATACTCAGTCTAATGGTGCNGGATTTGGTTTTATCCGTTTTGACATTGAAAAAAATGAGGTTACCTTTGAATGNTGGCCTCGCGAAGCAGATGTTTTGCAGGCAGATGCCAAACAGTTTNTAGGCTGGCCTGTTAGTNTTAAACTATAATATAANTATGNNAAAATTCAGTCTATTATTTTTGGTNTTCTGTATGGCTTGTACTNAGCAATTCAAAAAAGNAGAACCCCAAACCAATGTCCTTTTTATTTTAGTGGACGACTTGGGTTGGAAAGATCTCAGTTGTTACGGNAGTTCCTTTTATGAGACTCCAAATATTGATCGTTTGGCNANNATGGGTAATCGTTTCACTCAAGCCTATTCCGCCCACCCTGTTTGCTCTCCTACNCGGGCTGCTATTATGACNGGCAAACACCCTACCCGATTAAACATCACAGATTGGATTCCNGGGCAAGATCCCAGAGACAAAATACTTTTGGGGCCCAGCGATNTCCACGAGTTAGCTTTNGAGGAAAACACCATCGCCGAGACCCTACAANAACAAGGATACAAAACNTTTTTTGCGGGAAAATGGCACTTGGGAGATACNGGATTTTCCCCCGAGGATCAGGGTTTTGAAATCAATAAAGGGGGACATGACAAGGGCTCCCCTNCTGGGGGCTATTANNCCCCCTATGANAATCCAAAGTTGGAGGATGGACCAATTGGGGAGCAATTGACTGATCGGCTTACTGATGAGTCACTTCATTTTATNCAACAAAATCAGCNAAATCCTTTTTTANTCTACCTATCCTATTATACNGTACATANACCNATTCAGGCNCANAGAGATNATTTGCCCAAGTTTCAAAANAAAAAGAAAACNNTCAAAGATACTNTGGCGATNAAGGTAAAAGAGGGTGGAGGCTACACNGTTCAAAATCAATACAATGCCGATTANGCNTCNATGGTCTATNCACTAGATAANAATATAGGCAGATTGATTGATCAACTNGAAAAAGATAATTTGNTGGACAANACTNTGATNATCNTTACCTCAGACAANGGCGGCNTGTCNACATTGGAGAAAGAGCATCNAAATGCGCCCACNAGTGTTATGCCTTTANGGGCNGGAAAGGGTTGGGTTTACGAAGGGGGAATAAGAGTNCCTCTGATCATCAAAACACCNAAAAACAAANNGGCCAAGNTTATTGATCTTCCCNCNGTGAGTATGGACTTTTANCCNACNATATTGGANTANACCCAATTGGCCNTNCAACCCCAACAACATNGAGANGGGATNAGTCTCAAGCCTCTTTTAGAGGGTGAAACCGATAAAACCCATACCCATATGGTATGGGATTTCCCCCACTACCATGGAAGTGGTTGGACTCCTGGTAGAGCCATACGCAGTGGCGCGTGGAAATTGGTGTATTTCTTCGAAAACCACTGTTATGAGTTGTATCACATTTTACAAGATCAAGGAGAGCAAACCAATCTGGCGATTCATGAGGAGGCCAAACTCAACGAAATGAAAAAACTACTCAACCAATGGGCCATTGAAATGGGTGCTCAATCCCCCACAAAAAATCATAATTAAGATGCTAGATATAACACTTAAGTTGTTAGTTCTTTTATTTTAAAGTATGAGTTTTGTTCAGACTAATGTCTGGAGAATAATAACGAATATAACTTTTTATGCAATAATAGGGGGCGCGTTTATCAAAAGGTGCTTTGTAATTAGGATTTGTAATATCTTGTTGTAGCTNAAAATTCCTTTACAATCAATTGATTTATGGGGGTGGACTCAAAAGTGGTAATAAGGAGANTCTATTAAAGTTAAAAAANAAAGGACATTCAGTGGTNNTGGTAAACTATCGNTTGTATTCCAAGGTGATTGCNCCCAAANACNTCGAGAATGAANCTTAAGCGGTGGCTTGGGTATTCAAAAATANNGGTNAATTGGGTTGTNACACTTCATGGAACTATNTTTATGGATTTNCCTATNGANGCTTTNTTTCTCTAATGATCAGCTTGGNTCAAAAGTGNCTCAAAAAATATAGTATAGATTCCAATCGAATCAANAGATTNATTACTTTNAAAATAACAACTTTTANAAATAATACCCNAAGGAATGAANATGGTATGGAGATTACGCAACCTTTAATTGATCACTATGCGCNTATGTATTNTTCTNGTGGAGNTATCCCTCCCATNATNCTNATCANAGGTAGATTGGGAAAATTANTTTNTGGTATGTNTGNGGAAAATACCTATTTGAAAAGAATTTTGAAATTCNATGCTCACNANTAAAATGAATTAATNAAGTTAGAAGGNTATGGTCAAGANATAATTTACNCCANACTCANTTTANTTAAAAAAAAATAAATTAGTAATTTTAAGATATGAATCAAGGTGTNATAAAAGTAGTATTGNTTGNTCTNCTCTTTACCGCTTTTGGAGNTGNTGAAAANGAGTATGTTCAATCNATTCCAGGTACCAGAGAAAAGGTNGAGATGGTATTCATACCTGGGGGTNCTTTTTCGATGGGAAGNNAAAAATCGGAACAGGGTCATTTTGGTGACGAAGGTCCACNACACCAAGTAGANATTGATTCCTTTTGGATGGGGAAATTCGAAATCACTTGGGACTTATACGAACTTTTTGTAGCNCGAAATATAGATAGCAAACAACCCCANCAGNTTGCTGGGAATGAGGTAAATATTGATGTAGANGGAGTTTCTGGTGCCACCCAACCNTATACCGAAATGAGNTTTGGNATGGGANTNGAGGGTTACCCTGCTATNTGTATGACNCAATTGGCAGCAGNTAAATTTTGTGAATGGCTCTCTGCTATGACGGGTAATTTTTATCGNTTGCCTACCGAGGCAGAATGGGAGTATGCNTGTAGGGCAGGAACAAAAACTGCTTATTCATTTGGAGATGATCCAGCAGATTTAGATATTTANGCTTGGCATGAGGGNAATAGTGGTGGTAGTTATCATCAAGTNGGNAAAAAAAAACCCAATCCTTGGGGCTTGTATGATATGCATGGNAATGTTTCGGAGTGGACTTTGGACAAGTATGTTCCAGCAGTTTACAAAGCCAGAAAAANTAAAANCGTAAGCAATCCCNTAGAAAAACCAACCAAAACCTATCCNCGAGTGGTTAGAGGAGGAGCTTGGTCAGATAAAGCCTNNAGGTTGAGAAGTGCAACANGAAGACCCTCCTCCAAAAAATGGAAAAAAAGAGATCCTCAAATCCCTAAAAGNCTNTGGTGGCACACCGATGCCCCATTTGTAGGATTCAGANTNGTGAGACCAATGAAAACTCCAACNCCTGACGAACAACAAACATATTGGAATTAAAAAAAAACGAAAAATGAAATCAAATCAAGACAACGGAATCAGCAGGAGAAATTTTGTTAAAAGCTCNACGCTGGNTACAACNGGAATATTNTCTGCTGGGCTCCCAGTGGGCACTATGGCCAATGTATATGGCAATAAGAAATTAAAAATTGCATTAGTAGGATGTGGGGGTCGCGGAAGAGGTGCNATTGTTCAGGCACTACAAGCAGATGATAATGTTGAGTTGGTCGCTATGGCCGANGCTTTTCAAGACAATGTTGAAAANAGTCTTAAAATCATTCAAGAACATTTCGACGGAGTNAAGAAAATCAAGGTCAATCCNAAAAATCTTTTTGCNGGCTTTNAAGCCTACCAAAAGGCAATTGATTTAGCCGATGTNGTCATTCTAACCACCCCTCCAGGTTTTAGACCNTACCATTTTGAATATGCCATNAACAATGGCAAACACGTTTTTATGGAAAAACCNGTGGCTACTGATCCNGTAGGTGTAAGAAAAGTACTGGAAGTCGCAAAAAAGGCACAAGAGAATAAACTCAATGTNGTAGTGGGACTTCAACGTCNTTANCAAAANAAATATATTGATTTACATAAAAAAGTAAAAGAGGGTATAATNGGGAAAATCACTAGTGGACAAGTATATTGGAATAGNCCCGGTGTATGGGTGAGAAAAAGACGATCTGGACAAACTGAAATGGAATACCAAATGCGAAATTGGTATTATTTCAACTGGCTNTGTGGTGATCATATTTTGGAACAACACATTCACAATATNGATGTNGCCAATTGGTTCATCGGAGGCTATCCTGCACAAGCNCAAGGAATGGGAGGAAGACAAGTNAGAAATGGTAAAGATCACGGAGAGATTTTTGACCATCATTATGTGGAATTNTCCTATGATTCCGGCGCGATCATTTCCAGTCAGTGCCGACATCAGCCNGGTTGTACANGAAGGGTTGATGAGAGCTTTCAAGGTACNNAAGGAAGTGTAAATACNCGTAAAGGCTTGTTCANTGATCTGGATGGAAATCAANCCTATAAATACAAAANTGGTTACNAGGGTCCATACCTTNATTCTAGTGGAGATGATCCNAAGCTNAGCGATCCTNTNAGTGAACCTGACCCGTATCAAGTNGAACACGATAAATTATTTGCCTCCATCAGAAATGGTGNGGTCATTGCCGATGCNGAAAATGGAGCAAAAAGTACACTTACCGCTATCATGGGTAGAATGGCGACCTACTCTGGAAAGATTATCTCTTGGGATCAGGTCATGAACTCTGATCTACAAATCATGCCAGAAACAATAGATTGGAACAACAATCCTCCAACNATGCCTGACAGCNATGGAATGTACCCCATTCCCACCCCTGGAATTACAGAATTTTAATCCGATATGATGAATAGAAGAAATTTNACANATTCCGNCTTTTTGACGGGTTTGGGTTTGTCAGNCACACCAANTTTATTTGCTNANTCGGGANTTGCCACAACACACAAATACAATCTNAANTACGCNCCGCATTTGGGGATGTTCAAACATTCGGCAGGAGACGATCCCATCGATCAGCTAAATTTTATGGCCGATCAAGGATTTACTGCCTTTGAGGACAACAATATACATACNAGACCCATTGCNANACAAGAAAAAATGGCGGCNACNATGCAGAAAAGAAGCCTTGCTATGGGNGTTTTTGTNGCTTATAAAGATTTTAAAAATCCAACTTTAACCAGAGGAAAAGCTGACGANCGNNATGAATTTTTAAGACAGATTNAAGCCGCNGTCCCAGTAGCCAAAAGAGTCAATGCCAAATGGGTTACTGTAGTTCCTGGAACNGTAGATATGAAACTCGNAGAGGACTATCAAACTGCCAATGTNATNGAGAGTCTGAAGCAGGCCGCTGATNTTTTTGAANCCCATGANATCGTAATGGTATTGGAACCTCTAAATTGGTTNAGAAATCACGCCGGTTTATTTTTAANAGAAAGTCCNCAGGCTTTCCAGATTTGTAAGGCTGTTAATTCTCCGTCCTGTAAAATTCTTTTTGATATTTACCACCAGCAAATCCANGAGGGAAACTTGATTCCTAACATNGAAAAATGTTGGGATGANATTGGTTATTTCCAAATTGGAGACAATCCAGGAAGGAATGAACCCACNACAGGGGAAATNAATTACAAAAATATCTTTAAGTACATTCACTCCAGAGGGTTTGATGGAATTATGGGAATGGAGCATGGAAANTCAAGACCCGATAAAGCAGGCGAGATGGCTGTAATTGAAGCNTATAAAAAAGTAGATNATTTTCTTTAAATATTATAATTNTAAATTGGATCATNAACTCGNGCTGGCTTTTGATGGATTAGATAAANCTCCCNCGACTCAANANCCGCTNATGCCTCTTCATGCAGAANTAAATNACGATCAAGGGGTAANTTTATACCNCTCCATTACCCAAANNTCCNATTAATAAATTAATGTCNTCGACATCCNGGNAAGAAAAGTNGNAACCACNATNTACTTCCCGTTTAAGTTTGGGNCGGAACAACTTAGCTTNGATNAATCTTGAAAGTCANAGCTTTNNCCTNGACAATATTTNTATAAAATAAAGNTCAATGGAGAAAAAACTTATACCAAATCCTTTTTGGTCNAATAAGTTAATCAGNGTCCTTNTTTATTTTTTCAAANACCTCTNTNACCATNAGACCTAGCTCCAGCGCATCTTGGTGACGCCACAGTTCNCTCTCTGTTTTNCCTGAGATTATACAGCGGTTTACTTCTTCAATTTGTGGAATATATCCATTCCCTAAAATAGGGAAATCTTCTTTGATAGATTCANCTGCTTGAATCAATTCAACGGTCTGGGCATTGTGCCANCGTCCCTTTAGTAAAATCCCTCCCTCAGTTCCTCCTACTTTGGCACTGTTGTCACTTTCATTGGCAATNCCACAATANAANACAGCTTGNGCATTGTCATACTGGAGTATCATTGANGTTTGAANGTCNACACCAGTCGGNGNAAATATTGATTGAGCTTCTATACTTTTGGGCCTACCNAAAATAAGATACGCCAAGAAAAGTGGATATACGCCAATATCTAGTAAAACACCTCCCCCTTTTTTGGGATCCATCAAACGGTGGTGGTTGTCCAAATTCAATAGATAAAACGAAAATTCTGCATATAGAAATCTGGGAACACCTATTATTCCTGAGTCTATCCACTCTTTAGTTTTTATTATGGCAGGATTAAATCGCGACCACAAGCCCTCCATCAAAAAACAATTCTGTTTTTTGGCCAGACCAATCATTGATTGAATTTCCTCAGGATGGAGACCCAAAGGTTTTTCGCACAGCACTCCTTTTCCCGCTTCTAGTGCNGCNATTGTCATCGCTTTNTGGTTTTGGTTGAGGCTNGCGATATATATTAACTCNACCTCGGGATCGTCATACAAATNGGTATATGAGTCATANGCCTTTTGTNCCTCAAANTCTTTTTGAAAAGCACGNGCTCGATTTCCATCGGTAGAAGCCACAGCAACCAATTCTGCTTGGGCAACNNGNTTTAGGTCTTCCGCAAATTTGTGAGCAATCTTACCCAAGCCGGCNATGCCCCATCTTATTTTTCTATNCATAGTAAAATTCCATATTTAGGAAATNCAATTTAAGACTTTATCNGTAAAAAAATTAAACCCAATTATTGATTGAAATTTTATATTTTGTACTTGATTTAATAAAACATAAACAATGAAAAAATTTATTCTGNNTGTTTTTCTTTTACCNCTNCTCTCGGCATGTGAACANGACANACATCTACCNCCCAATATTGTGTTTATCATGTCCGATGATCACGCTTTTCAAGCCGTAAGTGCTTATGGTCATGATTTAAACAACACACCTAACATTGATAGGATTGCCAAAGAAGGGGCCCTTTTCAACAAAGGTTTTGTCACCAATTCTATTTGTGCACCCAGTAGAGCAGTAATGCTGACNGGAAAACACAGTTTTGTNAATGGTAAAGTGGATAATATCCAAGACTTCAATTGGGATCAGCCCAATTTTGCNAAAGATCTCCAAGCGGCGGGTTATCAGACCGCTATGGTTGGGAAAATTCACCTTAGGGGATTGCCCCAAGGGTTTGANTACTCTGCNGTNCTTCCNGGTCAAGGNCACTATTACAACCCAGATTTCATTATCAATGGTATTAAAGAGCGNATACANGGATATGTCACTACCATCACCACCCAGCTCAGTTTGGATTGGCTCAAAAACAAAAGAGACAAAAACAAACCTTTTCTATTGCTTTANCATCAAAAGGCACCACACAGGAATTGGCAGTCTGAGGAAAAATACNTCACCCTATTTGATGATAANACATTCGATTTGCCCGATAACTTTTTTGATGACTATNAAGGTCGTCCTGCTGCTGCNGCTCAAGAAATGCTAATTGCTGCTACTCAGGAGCAAATCGCAGNAGCACANGGAAATGGGGGGCACGGTCGNTGGGGACACGATTTCAAATTTGTTTTAGACCCCTACGGCAGAGAAACCCGATTCAAAAAAGAACTTGAACGTTTTACANCAGANCAACGTGAAGCATGGCTCAANGCTTATACTCCAAAAAACGATGCCATGAAAGCCNCCAAAATCGAAGGAAGAGAACTCGCTTTATGGAAATTCAACCGNTATCTCAAAGACTACCTCAGAACCATTCAGTCCGTAGACGATGGAGTAGGAGAGGTATTNGANTATCTTGACGAAAACGNTCTCTCTGAAAANACAATAGTCGTTTACACATCCGATCAAGGGTTTTACCTTGGAGAACACGGATGGTTTGACAAAAGATTTATGTATGAGGAATCTNTAAGAACCCCNCTTCTCATGCGTTATCCCAAAGAGATNAAGCCAGGTAGTCAGATCGATCAAATGATNCAAAATCTAGATTTTGCCCCTACNTTTTTGGACTACGCTGGCGTATCCATNCCAAAGGATATGCAGGGTGAATCCTTTCGAAAANTNGTCAGTCAAGAAACNAGTGAGTGGCGTGATGCGATCTACTACACCTATTACGAGTACCCCTCTGTGCATATGGTCAAAAGACACCATGGCGTAAGAACTGATCGTTACAAGCTCATGCATTTCTATTACGATATCGACGTTTGGGAAATGTACGATTTGGAAAAAGACCCCTCCGAAATGAACAATATTTACAACGATCCAGAATATTCAGATATCCAAGCAATGATGCACAAAAGATTTGACGAAATGCGGGAAAAATATGGCGACTCTGACGAGTTGGATCAGCAGGCCATTGAAAGTTATGTTAATCGGTAAAAATTAATTAATATTGTAAGTATAACCCTTTTTGATTTTGGTCATAAAGGGTTTTTTTATAAAACTCCATNNNTAAAATAAAAGCTATTTTAACANTCCTNTTTATTTTCTTTTTGACAGGAGTATTTTCGCAATCCGATCGTCCGAATATTATATTAATTATGGCTGACGATCAAGGTTGGGGAGACGTGGGCTACAATGGACACCCCCATCTCAAGACTCCTCATTTGGATGCCATGGCCCAAAACGGAGCTGTTTTTTCAAGGTTCTACTCTGCAGGTTCCGTTTGTTCTCCAACTCGCGCCAGTGTGATGACAGGCAGGCACCCCGCCCGTATGGTTATTAACAGTTCCAACTGTGGACACCTCAGAGATCAGGAAATTTCTTTGGCTGAAATGGTCAAAGAAAAAGGCTACCGCACAGGACATTTTGGCAAATGGCATTTGGGTACCCTTACCCGATACATCTTGGATGCTAATCGTGGGGGCAAAAAAGAAAACGACCTCTATTACGCCCCACCTTGGGAACACGGTTTTGACGTCAGTTTTGTAACCGAGTCAAAAGTACCCACCTGGGACCCAATGATTACTCCGTCCCAATCTGCAGAAGATGTCAGAGCGACCCTGATTGAAGGGGAGCATTTTGGCACCTACTACTGGACTGGTCCTGAAAAGCGCGTCACTGAAAACTTAAAGGGTGACGACTCCCGCATAATCATGGATCGTGTTATTCCCTTTATAGAAAAATCCGTTGCTCAAAGGCAAACCTTTTTATCCATCATATGGTTCCACGCCCCCCATCTACCTGTTTTGACAGGTAAAAAATACAAATCCCTCTATTCCCAACTCAGCGATGACCAACAACACTACTACGGGGTCATTTCCGCATTGGACGAACAGGTCGGTCGATTGAGAAAAAAACTCAGGAGCCTATGCATAGCAGACAATACTTTGGTTTTTTACACTTCTGATAATGGCCCTGAAACTTCACTCGAAGTAAGAGAAAAAAATATATCCTATGGCATGGCACAAGGACTTACCAATGGTTTACGAGGAAGGAAAAGAAGTCTACACGAAGGAGGGATAAGGGTTCCTGGGATTGTAGAATGGCCGGCCAAAATCAATCCTGGAACTCGAGTTGAGGTCCCCTGTTTTACCTCTGATTATTTCCCGACCATTGCTCATATTTTGGGGATCGACATTAATAAATACCAACGTCCATACGACGGAGAAAGCCTTCAACCCTATTGGAACAAACAAAAACAAAAAAGAACAAAAGCCCTAGCTTTTAAATTTGGCAATCAACTCGCCTTGATAGACAACTACTTCAAATTATATAGTATTTACGATGAAGAATATAGGCTCTACGACCTTCAAAAAGATTTTGCGGAGGAAAACGATTTATCAAGCCTTCAACCCAAGAGAGTGGCAGTATTGCAGAGCCTATATCAAGCCTGGAATTTATCCGTTCAAAACAGTAATAAGGGAGCAGATTATTAATTTTGTTTTAACTTGTTCAAAGTTCACTTACAAACTTCAAGTATGAAATACATACAGGAATTAATCGACCTGATCTCTTTAGAAAAAAAGAAAGAAAACACCTTTGAAGGCCATAACTTTCAAACCTCATGGGGACGGGTTTTTGGAGGACAAGTATTGGCGCAATCCCTAAATGCTGCTTACCAGACTGTCCCATCCGATCGGTTTGCCCATTCCCTCCATGGGTATTTTATATTAGGAGGTAACCTCGAGCTGCCCATCACCTATGAAGTGGATATCATTCGCAATGGAAAAAGTTTTACCACCCGACGAGTAGTCGCCCTCCAAGAAGGACGTGCCATATTTAATATGTCTGCCTCGTTTCAATTGGGACAAAACGGAGTGGATCATCAGTTTTCTATGCCCAACTTTATCCCACCTGAAAAACTATTGAGTGACTTAGAGCAATTAGAAGTTCAAAACACTGACCCCAAGGTATATGACCGTTTTAAAAAGATCAAACCAGAGGTAATCGAATTCCGACCCGTTGAAAAACTTACCTTGAGGGATGACATCGATGCTCCAGCTGAAAGCAATTACTGGTTTCGCTCCAAGGAAGCCACCCCTTTTGGGAGGGACATTCAGCAACAGCTCCTCGCCTATATTTCTGATTATGGGCTCTTGCGAACGGCCACACTTCCCCATAAAAAAGAATTAAGTCAGAGCCCCACTTTTTACACCAGTATTGACCATGCCCTTTGGTTTCATCGTTCATTTTCTTTGGAAGATTGGTTACTTTATGCCATGGACAGCCCTAGTGCTTCTAATTCCCGTGGCTTTTCTCGTGGCTCTATCTTTAACCGCGATGGAATTTTGGTTGCCTCCACCGCGCAAGAGGGATTGATCCGTCAGCTTTTATAGAAAAGTAGGGTATTCCAAAAGTCATTCGGTTTAAATTATAACAATGAATTATATAAAATTTAAATTTAGAAAATCTTTATTAGGAATGTTATTGTCCCTCAGCTTGGCCTGCAGCAAAACTGANGATTANACCTCAATNNAGGAAATTATGCCAGAGGGCTTGAGCCTTTCTCCGAATATCNTTTTGGTNATNGCCGACGATATGGGAGTTGATGCCACACCTGGCTACGGTTTGGGTACCGTGCAGCCCNATATGCCCAACCTGACNCAGTTGCAAGCCAATGGNGTCACTTACGAAAATGTTTGGTCGGCNCCCACGTGTGCCCCTACCCGAGCTANNATCATAACTGGAAAATACGGAATTAACAATGGGGTACTCAACACNTCTANTGCAGGAACCCTTNTCGAAACNGAAACAACTATTCAAGCTTACCTCTATGAACAATTGGNCAATAAATATGTCAATGCCNTGATCGGTAAGTGGCACCTNTCAAACAATGAGTACAATNGACCCAATGAGATGGGNATCGACCANTATGCGGGATTGATTCCTGGTACCATTAAAGATTACAACCAATGGGAACTGACCATAAACGGANAAACNATCACNAGTGAAGAATACATCACCACCCAATTGACCGATTTGGCAATTGAATGGGTCAATGCGCAGGAAAAACCATGGTTTTGTTGGTTGGCCTACACCGCCCCTCATTCCCCTTTCCATTNACCTCCNAATGNAATGCACTCTCAAGGCAATCTTGTGGATGATATTGCNACTATAGANGTCAATCCCAGACCCTATTATATGGCCATGATAGAAAGCATAGATTATGAGATCGGGCGATTNTTGAGCCAAATCCCAAAAGCGGAACAGGAAAATACTGTGGTAATTTTTGTGGGGGACAACGGTACACCTGGCAGTGTGATTCAATCNCCTTTTTTATCCAACCGATCTAAAGGCTCCTTGTACCAAGGNGGTATCCNTGTTCCTTTAGTGGTCTCCGGCNNTGGGGTAAGTCGAAAAGGGCAGCGGGACAACAGCCTTNTTCATACTGCTGATTTGTTCGCNACCATTGCCCAAATTGCAGGAGTGGAAACCCCTCAATANGAAGATAGTAAGAGTTTTTATNACACATTTANTGATGANGNTCCCGGCCCCAGAAACTATAATTATTCAGAAATTTTAGATTTTCAAAAACCCGCTAAATCTGGCTATACACTTCGAAATNAACGCCATAAACTNATCGTTCTAGANAACGGTAGCTCNCNTTTTTATGACCTCNAAGTAGATCCTTACGANCAAAACAATCTTATGAATCAAGATTTATCTACTGACCAACAAATAGCTTTGGAACAATTACAAGCCCAAGCTCTAATCATTCNTTAATTAGNTTTTAATGATTGTTATACCTNTNNNAAACNTTAATGATATNAAATGACTCTTAAAGGTCTACATTTACTCTTCTTGTTTATTANTTTTCNCTATTCTCNTCTNCTTCCTGNGTAATTCTTTTTAATTTGCGATTTATGATAGTTNTGGAAACTGNATTATTTATTTTATCNGCATTGACATTGGGNTTGCTGTTGTATTTGCTATTNAGAAAGCATGGGAACAATGGNCTTACAGTGGAGTTAAGAGAATTGATNAAAGGGGAGTTTTACCAAAACCGGGTGGAGTTTAACAAAAANCTNNGGGAAAACCGTTTGGAGATCACTNAAAGTATGGAACGTCTTAATGAGCTATTGGANAAAAAAGCNAAAGAGGACCGNGAGGAATTACGTAACACCCTAAAAGANTTTCANGAGTCCTTTTCCAAAAATNTCTCGGCTTTTAACGAACNGCAAAAACAAAACTTTGAACGTATTAACCAAAAGCAAGATGATTTGGTAAAATCCACAGAACNTAGGTTGGAAAAAATGCGNGAAACGGTAGACGAAAAATTACATAAAACCCTAGAAGAGCGATTGGGTAAATCTTTTGAGATGGTTACCCAGCAATTGCTTAAAGTTCAAAAGGGACTGGGGGAAATGCAAACCTTGGCCTCAGGTGTAGGCGACCTCAAAAAAGTACTTAGCAATGTAAAAACCAGTGGGGTGNTGGGTGAGATACAATTGGGAAATATTTTGCAANAAATCTTGGCNCCAGAGCAATACGANGCNAATGTAAAAACNAAAAAAAGCTCNGATGNTATGGTGGAATANGCCATCAAACTCCCAGGGAAAAGTCACAATACTGGTCCTGTNTACCTGCCTGTAGATGCAAAGTTTCCTCAGGAGGATTACGCCCGTCTGCAAGACGCATATGAAGTGGGAGATTCACTGGNCATAGAAACTTCCCTTCGGGCTTTACTCAATGCCGTAAAAAAGTTTGCCAAGGATATATTCCAACGCTATATTGATCCNCCTCATACAACCGATTTTGGGATNATGTTTTTGCCTTTTGAAGGTTTNTATGCCGAGGTGACCCGCCATCCNGAAGTGATCGCCCAGTTACAAAGGGATTACAAAATNATATTGACAGGGCCCACTACTTTGGCGGCCATGCTTAACAGTTTACAAATGGGCTTTAANACTNTGGCGATTCAAAAACGAAGCAGCGAAGTATGGGANATTTTGGCGAGTGTGAAAAAGGAATTTTCCACTTTTGGAACGGTATTGGAAAAGGCACAAAAGAAAATTAATGAAGCCGACCAGGAAATCAATAANCTNGTNACCACTCGTACCCGTATGCTGATGTCCAAATTNCGNNAGGTAGAGCAGATAGAACCCACGNAACCNNAGGAGGAAAAAGAAGAGGACGACCTCTTTAAATTGNANTAATTAAAGNCCTGCAATCACTTCCACATCTGGATGCTGTGCCTCAAAAGCNGCAATGCCCTTTTGCGTTACCTGNGTATTCCAAAGAAACAACTTTTTAAGTCCNTNCATCTGTCCCAANNAGNAGAAGGCCNCATCGCTNACNCGNGTNCCNTATAAGTTCAGTTCNCTGAGGTTTTCCAGTCCTGTCAGCAATGAAATGCCTTTGTCAGTGATCAAAGGATTTTTTTGAATCTTCAATCGAGTGAGGTTAGGTAATTCCTTCAAGTAACTTAACTGGTCGTCACTGAGTTGGCAGTCGGTGAGGTTCAGCCAGGTAATATTTCGCTTTACCTGTTGTATATTAAGCAAATCATCAGTTTTGATAATTTTACCGGTAAATTTTAAATCGAGAAAACTCTCCTCAGCGTTTAGAAACCGCCAGATGAATTTTTCATCGCCAAGAACTTGGAGTTTTTCGGGTGAAAGGGCGGCCAAAACTAGGGTTTCCAAAAAAGTTTTTTCCCTTAGGTCCAGGCCGTATTGCATTTCCATAAGGCGCTGAATCTTGGGATCGTTTCGCGTCATAGTCACAGGAATTTTGAGTTCGGCTCCATTGTCGATCCACCATTCAAGGGTGGCTATCTGATCATAGCTCATGGGTATTCCTGCTGGTGGCATGAATTTGGGATGGTCGTGGGGGAAACTGACCCTTTTGTATATAAGACTGGAGTAGGGGTTTCCTTTTTGTATACCTGCACCACTGTTGCCTCCTTTAACCATGCTCTCATAGACGCTCATATTGAGTCCCCCATAGGCACTGTTTTGGTTGTGGCAGGCCATGCACTTTTCCTCCAAAACGGGGTACACCAAATCTTCGTAAACAAAAAGCGAATCGACCTCGCTGTACTTTGCTTTGGTGAGGGATAGAACGGAAATTTCTTTTTTGACAAAAGGAAGACTTTCAAAAAGATAGTTTTGACCGTGGGTCATTTCCCCTCCAAAATGTCCAGTTACAGTGAGCAGAATGATTGCTGTCATGTTGATAGAACGCTTTAAAGAGCGCGAGAAGCGAAAGTTGAGGAAAAGCGTTAGCCATACAATAAAGCATAGGCCGACAAAAGCGATTCCACTCCAACGGTGGATATTGATTTGAGATTCGAAATAGTAGCCATTGTCTCCCAGCAACCATCCAAATGCGGCGGCGAGCAGTCCACTGAAAAACGATAAGAACCATCCCATGGTGATAACCCGCAACACGCTGTTGTTTTTATTTTTCATAAAAACGTCAATAGCAATGGTCAGAAGGACAATACCAATGGGTAGGTGGACTATAAGAGGATGTAGACTTCCAAAAAAATCGATGAATTCTATGAGCATATGTTTTAGGCCAAAACTTCATTAACAACCTTGCCATGAACGTCGGTTAATCGGTAGCGTCTGCCTTGGAATTTAAATGTTAGTTTTTCGTGGTCTATGCCAAGCAGGTGCATCATAGTGGCCTGAAAATCGTGAATGTGAACGGGTCTTTCGGCAATGTTGTATCCAAAACTATCAGTAGCACCAATGGTGATACCTTTTTTAACGCCAGCGCCTGCCATAAATATGGTAAAGCAACGGGGGTGGTGATCTCGACCGTAGTTGTCAGGTTTGAGCATGCCTTGGGAGTAATTGGTTCTGCCAAATTCACCACCCCATATAACTAGGGTGTCTTCCAGTAGTCCTCTTTGTTTGAGGTCTTGAATTAGTGCTGCCGTTGCCTGATCGGTTTCTTTAGCTTGTTTTTTAATATCGTTGGGCAGATTGCCATGATGATCCCATCCACGGTGGTATAGCTGTATGAATTTAACGTCTTTTTCGGCGAGCTTGCGAGAGAGCAAACAATTGGCAGCAAAAGTGCCTGGATTTTTGCTGTCTTCACCATAGAGGTCAAAAATATAATCGGGCTCATCGGATACATCCATGACTTCAGGTACTGAGGTTTGCATGCGATAGGCCATTTCGTAATTGGATATTTTGGTCAAAATTTCGGGATCGCCTATGTCGGCATATTGAATGCTTTGTAGTTTTTTTAGAGAATTTAGTTGTTCTTCTCGTATCCCACTACTTACTCCGGGGGGATTGTCGAGGTATAGCACTGCATCTTTTCCAGAGCGAAACTGTACCCCTTGGTGTTGGGAAGGTAGAAATCCATTACCCCAGAGCCTAGAGTAAAGGGGTTGACCGGTTTTGCCTTTGGTGACCAAAACAACAAACTCGGGCAAGTTTTTGTTATCTGTTCCCAATCCATAACTAAGCCAAGAACCAATGGAGGGTCTACCTGGGAGCTCCGATCCGGTTTGTATCATCGTCATTGCAGGATCATGGTTGATTGCGTCGGTGTACATAGACTTTATAAAACAAAGTTCATCAACGATTTTGGAGGTATAGGGCATGAGCTCGCTAATCCAAGCACCACTTTGTCCGTGCTGGTTGAATTTGAATAATGAACCCGCCATAGGAAAAGAATTTTGTCCAGAAGACATCCCAGTGAGCCGCTGCTCACCGATGACGCTTTTGGGGACCTCTTTACCAAACATCTCATTGAGTTTGGGTTTATAATCGAAGAGGTCTAATTGGGATGGAGCCCCACTTTGAAACAAATAAATTATTCTTTTAGCTTTTGGTAAAAAATGGGGTAACCTCATTTTTTCACTATCTAAAAGATTTAAAAACTGACTGTTGCCATATGCATTGACAGGGCTGATGATNGAACCCAAAGAGAGTGCACCTATTCCNANGGATGTTCTGGTAAGAAAGTCTCTTCNCGAGTAGCTCTTGTTTTCATGTTGATGGTGATCGTTGCATTGCATCTTATCNTTTTGTATAAGTTTCGTTGTGATTGAGCAGTGTATTGGCGACCATGGTCATGGCAGCTGATTTTANACTGTTGATTTTCNTATCTCTCGGTTTTTCGCCTACGCTCAGGACTTGATAAGCCTTGTCTCTGTTTTCTCTAAAATATTTATATTGNTTGTTGTANAGTTCTACTAAAATCTCTAACTCNTTNTCTTTAGGGTNGCGGGAGGTGGCCAGTCGGAATCCATAACCGATTTGTTCTTCAAGGGTATCCTTACTTNTAATAATTCGCTCAGCAAAAACTCTTGAAGCNTCAAAAAACTGAGGGTCGTTGAGCAATACCAATGCTTGNANCGGTGTGGAGGTAACNTCNCTTTTAACGGTACAAACNTCTCTTGAGGTGGCATCGAAAGTGAGCATATTGGGGGGCGGTGAAGTACGACGAATAAAGGTGTAGAGTCCTCTGCGGTAGAGGTCTTCCCCTTTGGATTCTTCATACTCAAAGAGGTAAGTTGAAAAATTATTTTTNTCTTTCCAAAGCCCTTTAGGTTGATANGGTCTTACGCTTTCTCCTCCGACCTTNGGGTTTAAAAGACCGCTAATTTTAAGGGCATTGTCTCTTATAATCTCGGCGGGNAANCGGGAGGCATTAGCCCGNGCGAGTAGGTGGTTATTAGGGTCTTTTTGATCTAGNACTTCNTTGCTCANAGATTGCTGTTGGTAGGTTTTTGAAAGTACCATTTTTTTTAATAATGCTTTTACATCCCAGTCTTGTNTNAAACTNATTGCCAACCAGTCCAGCAGTTCNGGGTGGGTGGGCAATTGTCCCTGTACNCCGAANTCGTTGGGAGTTGCTACTAGTCCAGCACCGAAGATCATTTGCCAATATCGATTNACNGCCACACGCGCAGTAAGAGGGTTTTTGGGATCGAACAACCACTGACTGAGTCCCAAGCGATTTTTGGGTAGNTTGTCGTCCATGCTAGGGAGAACGTCTGGGACNTTGGCCTCAACAGTGTAAAGNGGCTCGCTATAANTGCCACGATTGTAGAGATAGGTNGGTCGGGGAGTNTCCATCTCTCTCATGACCATTATTTCTANTATGGGCGCATAGGTTTTGAGGTATTCCTCTCTGTTTTCTTTGAGTTGTTTTTTCAGCTGAANGATTTTGGGGTCTTTTTCGATAAGGTGTTTTTGAACCAATGGCCAACCAATAGCTTCTTCTNTACCGAGGGTTTGGGTATGNATGGACTGAATTTCGAANGGGGTCAATACACATTTGAAAAATTTTAGTTCATCNAGTTGTCCAGAAAATAGNCCATAGTCTCCTGTTGATCCCTCATAGGATCGTCCGATAATCAGGTCTCTTTTNGTATTGACAAATCCTTTTTCNCGATCACGGTGGGTAGGCAATATGGTTTTGTAGAGGTTGTCGATAACTACTACTTTTTCCANTTCCTTACCNTTGAGATACAAACTAACNCCTTCTGCTTTTCCACTCCCGTCTACAGTAACNGATANGTGTTGCCACTGGTTCCNTTGGAGCGAGTCNACAGATCTCACGTGTATTAGGTTNGAAGGAGNCACGTTGATGAGCCGCAAATTGACTTTGTTTTGATCGTCTAGATAGTATTCCCANCCTCTCCAAAGNTCATTTTTCCCACCTGAATTGGCAATCAGCGTTTGGGANGAACCTTCCTCTTTTTTGTTTGTATTCATCCAGAGGGATACNGAGAAAGGATCCGTCCATTCNANGTTGGGAATTAATTTGTTGGTGACATGGAGGTNGTCGTGGTCGAGACTAAAATCAAAAGCATTCCCTACGACTCCTTTGACGATTTTTGGGGTTTGTTCATTTCGACCNNAGAAGTNTTCTNTACCATCTACGCTGTGTTTGTTTTTTTCGATTTTNGTAATTTTCTCAAAGGCACCGTGAAAGACCAATTCAGGTTTTACTTTGATATTTTTCGCCAATTCATCAGAGTATTGATATACTGCCTTAAGTTGAGCACTTGTTCATNGCAATTTCTTTTTTGATAGAATTCATCCCCTGGTTGAGTTGGTCTATTTTGCTTTGGGNTTCTTCATCTGATAGGGGGAGTAATGGGCCAAACTCTCCATCNTCACCAGTCATTCCTAGTTCTCTAATGTTATTGAAAAAGGCAGTGAGTTGAAAATAATCTTTTTGGGANATGGGGTCGAATTTGTGGTCATGACATTTNGCACAGGCNACGGTGAGACCTAAAAAAGCNGTAGANAGAGTTTCTGTGCGGTCAAAGACATAATGCAACCGCCATTCTTCATCAATTACGCCTCCTTCTGCTGTCATGGGACTATTTCTATTGAAAGCCGTGGCGAGTTTTTGCTCTTGGNTTGCCTCNTGGAATAGGTCTCCCGCNAGTTGCCATGTAACGAAATCATTGTAGGGCATNTTTTCTTTAAAGGCTTNGANTACCCAATCCCTCCANGGCCACATNGTTCTGGCTCCATCGGCATGNAAACCGTGGGAGTCGGCATAGCGNGCNAGGTCGAGCCAATCCAGGGTCAAACGTTCTGCGTATGCATCGGTTTCCATCAGTTGGTCGACNAGGTTTTCATAAGCTTTTTCGCTTTCGTCATTAAGAAANTTATCNAGTTGCTCGATAGAAGGAGGAAGCCCGGTGAGATTNAAATANAGCCTTCTGGCCAAAATGNCTTTNGANGCTNGGGGGGAAAAGTCTAATCCTTCTTGATTNAGCCTCTTTTTGATGAATCGGTCGATGGGGTTAAGAGGGTATTCACTCACAGTTTTAGGTTCTTTTTTTTGGGGGGGTAAAAAGGCCCAATGTTCTTTCCANTTNGCGCCTTGTTCAATCCATTTTAAAATNATGGCCTTTTCNNNATTAGTCAAAGCTAAATTGGACTCNGGAGGTGGCATAACGATATCGGGATCGTTGTGTATTATTCTATTGGCNCTTTCGCTTTTGTACAAACTACNNGGAAAGAATGCTCTTTTTCCACTTTCAAGTTTNGAAAAAGCAATGGATTCNACATCCAGTCTTAACCCAGCTTTTCTGGTTTTTTCGTCAGGACCGTGACATTGATAACATCGGTCGGAAAGTATNGGTTTGACGTGGTAGTTAAAGTCCACCNGTTCAGGGATATTGTTGTACTCTTGTGAAATCTCAACAGGAACTTCGAGAGAACAAGAAANTAATAAATCCACTAGTCCTATTAAAGCATAAATCTTTTTCATAATNAAACAANNNNGTAGGTANAGAATTGGATTCNTCTAAGATAATAATTTTTNAAATATTTAAAGTGGGNATTGGTGAATTTGAAATTGAATAATCTAATATAAANAGCAAAAATCCTTAATCTCNTAGATTAGAGTCAAGGATTTGAACTGTGGTACCTCCAGGAATCGAACCAGGGACACAAGGATTTTCAGTCCTTTGCTCTACCAACTGAGCTAAGGTACCCTTTTGAAAGTGTGCAAATATAAAATCCTTTTTCATCCCTNACAAAGGATTTAGTCTAAAAATCTTTAACTAAATTTAANNACAAATTGATTGTGAATTGTATCTGATTNTTGATATTGGGAATACATTAGCCAAACTTTTCTTATATAAAAAGAGTNAATGCATAGTTCAGCAAAAGGTTGTACTGGCATTATTTNTAGANATTGCAGCGTCTGTAATAAAAAATCATCCCGACATNGAGGGTTTGATCTACAGTGATGTAAGTAATCATTCTGGGGACTTTTTCGAAAAACTTTCGAATCAATTTCCAGTNATATCAGTANACTCCCANATGCAGTTNCCCTTCAAAAACATTTATAAAAGCCCCNCNACTTTGGGATCAGACAGGATTGTTTTGGTNGCAGCGGCCTGTAAATGTTATCCCAAAACCAATGTTTTGATNGTTGATTTGGGGAGCTGTATTACNTATGATTTTTTGGATTCANAAAACACTTATCATGGAGGAGCGATTTCCCCTGGGTTTGACATGCGGTATAAGGCACTTTATCAATTTACTGGAAACCTACCTTTTTTGGCCTCAGAAAAAGTTGAGAAATTNGAAGGAAAAAGCACCGAGGAGTCAATTCACACTGGAGTTTATTTCGGTATCCTANANGAAATTAAGGCTAAAATTGAATATTATGACCACAATTACGATTCATTAATTGTCATTTTAACAGGTGGAGACGCCAATAAGTTGCCTAAAACATTAAAAAATAGCATATTTGCCCATTCAAATTTTCTAGCAGAAGGAATGTTCCATTTACTAAAATTGAATATTGATTTATGTTAANTAATATAATNAAACTTTTTGTGCTGTTCTGTNGTACTTTTCTTTTTTCCCAATCGGGTACCATNTCACCCTATTCTATNGCAGGATTAGGTGANGTAAATTTCAGGGGAACTCAAATCAACAGATTTATGGGAGGCTTGGAAGTATACAATGATTCCATTCATGCCAACCTCTCCAATCCAAGTTCNTATGCAAAGCTCAANCTNACNAATTACTTGATTGGACTNAATTACAGAATTAATAATTTAAAAGGTACCAGTGAGANAAAAAGTATTGACTCCGCAGGATTAGACTATATAGGAGTTGCTATACCCACTCGTCTTTTTGGCTTTGGTTTTGGGATTATCCCATACACCTCAGTNGGNTATAAATTATCCTNCTTAGAATCNGACGGAATGAATGAGGATGTTTTAAATGTATTNGATGGAGAAGGAGGNATCAATAAGGCTTTTTTATCAATAGGTTTTAACGCTTTAAAATATTTTAGTTTTGGCGCAACAATNAATTATAATTTTGGTCAAATCACTCATGANACNGGTAGGTTTCAAGATCAAGTTGCNTTGGGAACGNTAGTTGAAAACAAATCCAGTGTCTCTGGATTAGATTTAAAACTTTCTACTCAATTTGAAATTCCAGTTAATGAGACCATGGAGTTTCATGCTATGGTGTCCTACCAACCGCAGACCAATTTAANGTCAACCAATTCNAGNTTTTATATTACTCGATCTTATTCTATAGCCTCAAGTTTTGGTGAAAGTTTAGAAATTGACCTAACCGACAATGGATTGGACAAAACAAATATTAGAATACCTGATNTTTTGTCTNTNGGATTGGGATTGGGAAAGGAAAGAAAATGGTTTGTTGGANCTCAGTATACCATGAATTCNATGAGAAATTTTAGTAATAAATTCATGAATTTACCTGAAATCGACTANCAAAATGCTTNTCAAATATCATTGGGGGGTTTCTATATACCNGATTACAGCTCAATAACCAGTTACTGGAAAAGAATTGTTTTTAGNATGGGTTTTCGACATGAGTTGACNGGTGTTATTGTAAATAATTTTGNTTTGAAGGAAACCGGCATTAATTTTGGATTTGGNTTACCTTTAACAGGNTTTTCGAACACCAATATAGGATTTGAGTATGGAAGTAGAGGGGGNGAAGACTATAATATGTTTAAAGAAAATTTTTGGTCATTNAGGGTAGGTTTTTCCCTTAACGATAAATGGTTTATTAAAAGAAAATATAATTAAATATGAAGTGATGAANTTGTTTAAAATATTTATTTTTTCGATGGGTGTGNTANTGACAATGGAGCCTATNTCAGCTCAAAATAGTGAAGAGTGTTTACAGAATCTATCCATTTTTGCAGAATACGCTAAAGTCAANAATTATGNNGAAGCATACGAGCCATGGATGAACGTGAGAAAAGAATGTCCAAACCTCAATGTTGCAATTTACTCTTATGGGGAGAGATTGCTCAAAGACAGAATCAAAAAATCTACTCTTGAGACGCGTGATGCCGAAACGGCAGATTTGATTAAGTTGTATGATGAATGGTTAGAAAATTTTCCTACAAAGCGGAATTTAAGTGTTAAAGGTGACATTATAAGTGACAAGGCCCAAGCCATGTTAGACTACAAGACTGCTGAAAAAATGGAGATTTATAAAACTTTTGACTTGGCCTATCAGACCGATGCNAAAAGTTTNAGTAATCCCAAGGGACTNTACAATTATTTCAAAACTTTATACGACCTCTATAAACAAGGAGATAANGGTGTNTCNATGGANCAATTNTTTAATAAATATGAGGAGGTNTCTGAAAAATTTGAATTAGAATCTACCAAATTATCAAAAAAGCTGGATGTAATTCTTAAAAAACAGGAAGATGGAATTCCAATCAACAGTAAGGAGGTTAGAAGTAAAAGAGTATATAATATTAACCAAAAAGCNATAGGNACTTTTCTTTCCAACTTGGATGCNATTATTTCCAAAGAAGCTACTTGTGTGAACTTGGTTCCTCTTTACGAAAGAAATTTNGAAGAGTTTAAATCTGATGCNGTTTGGTTGAAGCGAGCTGCTTATAGAATGGACAGTAAGGAATGTTCTGACGATCCNTTCTTTGTGACCCTTGTAGAAGCATTACATACCCTTGANCCCTCNGCTGANTCTGCTTACTATCTNGGTATATTGAAAGACAAAGTTGGTGACAGTAATGAAGCACTAAAATATTATGAGGAATCGATTTCNCTNCAAGNAGATCCTTATAAAAAGGCTAAAATATTGTATAAGATTGCTATTAAACTNAAGAATGCTGGAAAAAAATCTTCAGCNCGCAGTTATGCCAGAAAAGCATTAAAATTTCAACCTTCNCTTGGGCGTGCATATTTGATGATATCAAATCTNTATGCNGATAGTGCCAATGATTGTGGAGAAACNCAATTTAACAANAGANCGGTTTACTGGTTGGCTGCACAAATGGCTTNCAAAGCGGGAGAAGTAGACGCTTCCATCAAAAAATTGGCAGTTAAAACAGCNAGAAGCTATGAAGGTAGAGCGCCNTCCAAAACTGANATCTTTACAGAGGGCAATCAAGGNGANACCATTAAATTCNANTGTTGGATNAAAAGNAGCGTGAAAGTTCCAGAACTATAAATGTATTTTCATATTTCACAAATTTTAAAAAAAGGATTCATAGTTTTTACTATGGCCCTCTTTATTTCCTGTGAGGATAGTACCTCAACCCTAAAGCAAATCAATCGGTTTAATGAGAATCCTGTTGGGATTGCTTATGATATCAAAATGACCTACACAGATTCAGCCAAAGTGAAAGCTATTTTGACAGCACCTGTTAACCTAGATTATACCCACCTGAGTTTTAAGTACTCTGAGTTCCCCAAGGGCTTAAAAATTATTTTTTATGACGACAAAAATCAGGAAAATACTGTTGTTGCTGATTATGGAATTCTTTATAACCAAACTAAAATAGTTGATTTTAAAGGCAATGTGGTACTTTTATCTCATGACGGTTCTCGATTGGAAACCGATCAAATGTATTGGGATGCCGAAAAGGAGTGGCTTTTTACAGAGCGACCTTTTGATTTCGAAAATGAAGACTACGATCTAGCGGCTACACGATTGGATACCAACAAAGAATTTAGTAAATTTCAAACAGGAAAGCTTACAGGTATTATAGCTGTAGAAGAACAAAAAGACACATTAACCATCGATGAAAAGTTTTAAAATTTCTGAAATCCTTTATTGGGTAATAGCTTTGGTGGCTACCTATGAATGTTTTAATCAATGGACTACTAACCGACAAAAGGCATATATTTTTTTAGGCTTTGCATTGCTCTCTGTTTTTATGGCCCTCTTCAGGAGACATTTCCGAAAAAAATTTAGAAACAGAGGAAATACCCCTTAATGATTATCTCTGACATTGTCATTCTAATTTGTCTGATTCTATCAGCCTTTTTTTCTGGTATGGAAATCGCTTTTGTTTCTGCCAATAANATTTATTTGGAGATNGAAAAGCAGCAATCGGGGCTGAATGCTAAATTCTTAAATTTCATTACCAAAAATCCATCCCGATTTATTACNACTATGTTGGTTGGAAATAATATTTCATTGGTNGTTTATGGAATATTTATGGGTGACAGGATCTTACAAATNTTTTTTCCAGAAATCCTNTTGGNGGGNNCTATTGGTATCCGAGTCGTTTTTATNCAAACGGTTATNTCTACCATCATTATTTTGCTGACAGCTGAGTTTATTCCCAAGGCTTTTTTCCAACAGTTTTCNAATNTTTTCATGAAGATTTTTGCTTTTCCCACTGCNATTTTCTATACNNTATTTGCTCCNGTAACCTCTNTGATTATTGTNGTATCAGATTTTATTTTGATAAAGTTTTTTAAGACNAAAGGAGATCAAGTTCAATTGACTTTTTCCAAAATTGAATTGGGCAATTACATAGAAGAGCAATTGGAATCTACCAAGGACATGGAGAATGTNGACAGTGAAATACAGATTTTCCAGAATGCATTGGATTTTTCAGAAGTAAAAGTGNGGGAGGCCATGGTGCCNAGAACAGAAATTGTNGCTACCGAAATTACCGCTTCCTTGNCTGATGTAAAGAAACTTTTTACCTCTAGNGGTTTGTCTAAAATNCCTGTTTTTGAGGATTCTATAGATGAGATTTTGGGCTANGTTCATGCATTTGAGATGTACAAAAAACCGACTGACTTAAAAAAAATATTATTACCTGTTGCCTTTGTACCTGAAACGATGAAGATCAACGAAGTATTGAAATTACTNACCAAACAACGNAAAAGTATTGCTGTAGTNCTTGATGAGTATGGAGGAACNTCAGGTATTATTACGGTTGAGGATATAATNGAAGANCTTTTTGGAGAAATAGAAGATGAGCATGACCAAGTAGCTCTTTNTGAAAAACAAATTCAAAAGGGAGTTTACGAGTTNTCAGCGCGATTGGAAGTTGATTACATCAACCAAAATTATGATCTTNATCTTCCTGAAAATGAGTTTTACGANACTTTAGGTGGGTTGATCGTATATTTGAANGAGGAAATTCCNGCCAAAGGAGCCTTGATTGAATTAGAAAATTNTGACCTTGAAATCAAGGAGGCCTCATCTACTAAAATTGAANNGGTGTTGCTTAGGGTAAAGGAGNAAAACTAGATTTTTANTCCCNNTTTTGCTNNAGCANATGTGCTATNCCATGCCCCCAAATAAGAAAGNGTTTCTTTTTAAAATCAAAAAGGAAATTGTATTTTCNCATGCGATTCAAAAAATTATGATATGGCAGTATTAGGNCAAATTAGACAGCGTTCTGTGTTTCTTNTTCTNGTNATTGGGTTNGCCTTGTTTGCCTTTGTAATTTCTGGAGTTTTNGACGGAAANTCTATTGGNAGCAGTCCNAGTGACCCCGTTGCAGTTGTTAATGATGANGAGATCGAACTGACCTANTACAGACAATTAGTTGAAAATGCCGAAAGAAATTACAATTTTTCTACNATGCANGCGGTAAATACNGTTTGGGATCAATTGGTNAGGGGTNTTATTTTTAGACAAGAATTTGAACGTTTAGGGATTGATGCTGGAAAACAACAAATAGAAATGATNCTGACNCAAGATGAGAGAATTTTNCAAGACNCAAGGTTTCAAAANGAGACTGGATTATTTGATTTTGGGATTTTTACTGATTACATTAATCAATTGCGAGTTGAAAACCCCCAAGCTTACAATAGTTGGAAAATTCAAGAGGAGAACATNGTTNGCTTGGCAAAAGAGAATATTTATTNTGACTTGATCAAATCCAGTAATGGTTTTACTGAATTGGAAGGTAAAAANGCCTACCACAGTGAGAATGACAAGGTCAACCTCAAGTTTGTAAGACTTCCTTTTGAAGAGGTTCCAGACAGCCTTTTTGAAATATCTGATGCAGACATAAAAAAANATATCAATCATAGAAAAGACNATTATGAAACTGANATGAGTAGAAGTGTTCATTATGTTGTTTTTCCAGAGGAGGCTTCAGAAGCAGATGAAAATGAAATTCGTGCNGANCTGGAGAAACTCAAAGGGCAGAGGGTAGAGTACAATGATGTGTCCAANTTGACTGANACAATCGAGGGNTTGNCAACTACNAACAANATAACTGATTTTGTTCAACAGNATTCCGAAANACCATTCGATTCGATCTACAAAACCAAAGGAAATTTGGCCAATGAATATGCCGATATNNTTTTTGGACTGAATNCAGGCGACGTCTTNGGCCCATATAAAGATGNAAATNAATTNAAAATATCNCGTTTCCTNGACAGAAAAAAGGGCGGAGCTATAAGAGCCAGTCACATATTNATTGCTTTTGANGGCGCCAGTAGAGCNAATCCNAATGTCANGCGAACNAGAGAAGATGCGGATAAATTTGCTCAAGAATTGTATNTTAAGGCAAGGAGAAATCCNGATGATTTCAGCCAATTTGCTTCGGAANATTCTGATGGACCTTCGAAGTCTCTNGGCGGAGATTTAGGNTTTTTCCAAGAGGGTANGATGACCGAAAAATTCTNCGACTTTTGNAACNAATCTAAGGAGGGAAGAATAGGGATTGTNGAAACGGAGTTTGGTTTTCACATNATTAANGTAACTGACAAAGAAGATGTTGTTTTGANAGCCGATGTGACCAAANAGATTNTNCCNTCAGAGGAAACTTCAAANAGAGTATTCCAAAAAACGACNCAGTTTGAGATGGAAAGCCTNAANGGNGAAAAGTTGGANACAGTGGCAAAGATTTATNATTATGATGTTAAGNTAGTCNANAAAGTTAACCTTTTAGATGANAATTTACCTGATTTGCCTCGNCAAAGAAATCTAGTTCAGTGGCTATTTAATGAGCAAACCAAGCAGGGTGATGTCAAAANATTCGGNAGANCCAATGGTGGATATGTNGTGGCCCAGTTGTCTGGTATCACCCCCNAGGGAANTATTAATTTTGAGNCTGAAAAACTTGANATTATCCAAGAGATATTAAATGAACGTAAAGCAGCTTATTTGCTCAAAATNCATGCTGATAAAAAANCTCTNGATGAATTGGCCAAGGCTACAGATAAAGAAGTTGAAACTGCTTCTGCTTTAACTCAAGAAAATNCAGTTTTGGCTGGTGCNGGTAAAGAACCTTATTTGATAGGNACCGCTTTTGCTCTTGAGTTAAATCAGANTACTGGATTAATNAAAGGGAACAATGGNATGTATATGATTGAAGTCACNTCTAAAGAGATTGCNGAGGAAATGGAAAGTTATGANGCTTATGCCAATGCGCTTCAAAATNAGGAAAATACNAGGATTAACAGTTCAATCTATGAAGCANTNCGCTCTANTGCNGAGATAGAAGACAANCGTCAATTATTTTACTAAAGTATCATTTNGTTGTAGTCCAATATTACANGAAANCCTTTACTTCTAAAATAGTTTGGAGTGTCTATGTTCCCNGTGGCCAAAANAAAGTCTCCTCCCCANGCTCCTAAGCTTTTAANTGATCCCNTAAAATCAGTNAATCGATCTTCTTTAACTGTTTTTAAACCNAAAATATTTCCGACAAANANCTCATGCTGGTTTATNGCTTGTTCAAATTCATTNAATGTTTGNGCNTCGACAATGGCTTGAGTTAATTTAGATGAATGNGCAATTTGCTCTTCATTGATCTTTTGCTTTTTAAATTGGTTTACGGCCTCNNTACTATTTNTTTTTTGTTTGAGGTAAACAAAGTATAAATTTGATTTGAACGGNGGGTCGAATTNGCATTTTTTAATATGGGGGCCATCTTTGTCCTTTTTGTANATCAGAGGATGATTTGCTGTTGCGCAGGCAATGTCATAACCACTGCCTCCGAAACTTNTTTGAAGAAGGGTGTAAGGATTNGTTTTAGACCACTGGGCTAGGTTGGAGATTAATGTGGANGAGGTNCCNAGTCCCCAATATCGATTAAANTCCAAATANGTTTTTACGTTTCCTGCANGATCCATTAGAAAATCATTTNTTAGGATTCTAATATTGNTGAGTANTTCAACCAATCGCCTTGCAATTTCGTGGTCGCTAGTGTTNGTAATTTCAAAATCTNATATATCNATAGANGCANTGAACCACAATTGNTTTTTATGATCCCAACTTTCCCATTTNAGGATTTTTGAATCGTTTGCTTCAAATTCTAAANATTGTCCCATCTTGCANGGTACTGCCAATGCTTGCGCACCAACTAAAACTAAATATTCCCCTGAAAGNAGAAGTTTTCCNTGACTGTAGTATTGGGTCATCTNTTNAGGGATTTGATTCTAAAAAATNGGTTACNGAACTAAAACTCACAGTGTGGGTTTTAAAAAANTCAATAGCTTTTTCTTTTTGAGTANCTGAGGCGTTGTGNTGGTTGAGTATGTTGAGTAAGTGCATTTTCATATGGCCTTTTTGGATTCCAGANGTAATAAGAGACCTAATGGCAGCAAAATTTTGAGCTAAACCCGCTACTGCTACAATCTCCATTAAGTTCTTGGCATCNGGCTTACCCAATAATTCNATAGACCATTTTACCATGGGGTGCAATTGTGTTAGNCCACCAACTGTNCCAAGCGAAAGAGGGATTTTTAGNTGGAAAACAAATTTCTCGCCCTCCAAAAAAGCANGACTTAGGCTNGAGTAGGTGCCTTCCTTNGCCGCAAAAGCATGAACTCCAGCCTCAACCGCTCTAAAGTCATTTCCGGTAGCTATNACCACAGCATCCACACCATTCATGATNCCCTTATTGTGCGTCACGGCGCGGTAAGGNTCTTTTTCTGCGATTTCCACTGCTTGAATAAATTTTTGAGCAAATTGCTGGCCTGANATTCCNTCTGAATTTCCCAATTCATTTATTGGACATCTTACCTCTGCCTGAACGAGGCAATGGGGAACAAAATTGGATAGAATACTCATGATGACCTCTATTGAAAGTNNTTCCTTAATAAATGCTTCATACTCTGCTGAAAGAGATTGCATTGTTTTAGCGATCTTNTCAAGACATGAATTAATGAAATTGGCTCCCATGGAGTCAACGGTCTCAAAAGTGAGNTGCAATTGGTAGTAGTTTTCGATGANCTCTGTTTTATCNTTTAATTCAATAGCTAAAATTCCTCCACCTCNTTTTACCATATTGGCAGTAAGAGATTGAGTACTNTCGAGAANTGTTTGTTTTTTTTCTTCAAAAAAAGANTGTATCAGTTNTGGTTTTCCATCAAATAAAAAATGAACTTGTCCAATNTTTCGGGTTCCAAGAATNTGNGTTTTAAAGCCTCCTTTTGATGCCCAGAATTTTGCAGANTTANAGGCNGCAGCAACCACAGAACTTTCCTCTANAGCCATNGGAAGGGTATATTCCTTTCCATTGATTAAAAAATTGGGNGCTACTCCTAAAGGNAGANAATANTTGGNAATGGAATTCTCAATAAACTCGTCATGGNGTCTTTGTANTTCATTATTGGAATGATTGTAGGTGTTNAGAGTTTCTTTNGCTTTTGTAACATCTTCAAAATGCATTTGGGTAACCCAATCTATTTTTTCCGCCTTGGACAATTTGGAAAAACCNTCAACTCTCTTTGACATNTTGACCTTTTNTGTATTTAGTAAAGATACATCATTCTATTTTTTTATTTCTTGTCTCTTATGNTTATNGAAACTATATGTCATTTAAAAATGAGTAACTTTATTTTTAAAAATTTTANANTNATATGGCTGTATCGTNTTCTGNNTTATNTCATCAAAAGACTTTTTTGGGGCATCCTGCAGGATTAATTGTATTATTTTTTACAGAGCTNTGGGAACGTTTTTCTTATTATGGAATGAGAGCNCTTTTCACCATTTTCTTAGTGGCAGAGNCCTCGGACAAAAACCCTGGTTTTGGTTGGACCAATGAGGAAGCNATTTGGTTNTATGGATGGTATACNATGTTGGTCTATGTGGCTGCAATTCCAGGNGGATGGGTTGCAGACAACCTNCTGGGACAAAAAAAGACAGTTATGTTTGGGGGGCTATTTCTATGTTTGGGTCATGGGATTTTGGCTTTCGACANTGANTTGAGTTTTTATGTAGGTTGTGGATTTATCATTTTGGGTGTAGGAGNGCTAAAACCCAATATTTCTTCTATGGTAGGTGGACTTTACCNCAAAGGAGACGAAAGAAGAGATTTAGGGTTTTATATTTTTTACTTAGGAATCAATTTAGGAGCTTTTTTTGCACCATTACTTTGTGGATGGGTTGGAGAGACCTATAATTGGCATTATGGTTTTGCCTTGGCTGCCATTGGTATGGCTATAGGTCAAGTTACTTATTATTATGGACAACCTTATTTGGAGGGTGTGGGTGAACTTGCCTTTTCTAATAGTGAAGAAAAAAAACAGNTCAAAGAAAAAAAACTTACNCANATTGAAATAGATCGGGTAAANGTACTTTTGATNTCATTTTTAATGATCATCATTTTTTGGGGAGCTTTNGAACAGGCAGGTGGGTTAATGAATCTTTATGCNAAACAAAAGACGGATCGTATGTTGATGGGNTTTGAAATTCCAGCTTCTTGGTTCCAGTCGTTAAATGCTTTTTTTATTGTTACATTGGCAGTAGTGGTGGGAGGAATTTGGATGAGAATCAAAGCTAAAGGAAAGGAAGCNTCTTCTATTTTTAAAATTGCNGTGGGTATTTTAATAATGGGGTTNGGNTTTTTATTCATGCGTTTCGCCGCATCAGAATATGAGTTGATGGGACATTCCTCCATGTATTGGTTNGTATTGGCATATTTNTTTCATACGATGGGTGAACTCTGCGCNTCTCCTGTATCTCTGTCTTATATTACAAAGNTAGCTCCTGTAAAATATGCTTCTCTAATCATGGGGGTATTCTGGGCCGCAACGGGATTGGGTAANAAGTTGGCAGCTACCATTGGTGAAAACGCTGAAACGACTGGAGAAAAAGCNACNTTTACTGGAATTTTTGTTTTTTGNACCTTNTTTTCGATATTGATAATTGTAATATTGAAACCANTAAAACGTNTGGTACATGGTGCTGAAGATTTAAATGATAAATAGTTTGATTACTATGAAAAAAANNTTTTTAATTTTTGTTTTTAGCNTAANCATAATTTNCATCCATGCTCAAACCATTGAGTGGATGTCTTTTGAAGAAGCACTTGAAGCCCAAAAAGAAAACCCCAAGAAAATCCTNATTGATGTTTATACGGATTGGTGTGGTCCTTGTAAACTGATGGATAAAAAAACCTTTCAAAACCANGATGTGGCGTCCTATATNTCTNAGCATTATTATGCNGTGAAGTTCAATGCAGAGGGTCANGAAGTCATTANNTTTTTTGGAAATACTTTTACTAATCCCAACTATGATCCCAGCAGAAAGGGTAGAAATTCAACCCATCAATTCACCCAATATTTGGGTGTAAAAGGTTATCCTACGGTTATATTTATTAGTGAAACANCCGACTTGATTACGCCTTTAGTNGGTTATCAAAACCCCCAACAGATAGAACTTTATCTTAAAATGATCAAGCAGGGCGATTATATGATTTTCAGNAAGCCTGGGGATTTTGAAAATTACCGNAAGAANTTTAGACCCANATTCAGAGGTTAATACGACATGCCCCNTGATCTTAATTAGATTNACGAAATGGATCTTGTATTTCTGACCTCTTTTNCNATCGTTTAATCGTCCANNAAGGGTTACTCCCTCAGCCAATACCATTTTGGTTNGTTATTAGATAATATGCGANTANGATTAATTANAGGGTNATTGGAAATCAGAANATGTATGNGATTAAAATTNGGGATTTTGTAAATCCAATCCCTTTTTTATCGAAAATCAGCAAGNTTAATNTNTCANCNATATAGNTGTTTTAAAAGTATTATTTCAATATANTCCATTGNAAATTTNTTTTTAAAATCAGTTAAAAACCGTTTANCNTAGGCGATTTTTTGGGACTNAAAANCACAAGTTTTTTTGTANTGTGATGANCAATAACCATTCNATTCANTTNATAGAGNANNCAGATTNCGTNGTTTTTTGAANTTTCAAATGCTAACAAAAAAAATGATTTNGAAAACNAANCAGCTTNCTACTNNGTCCAAAAAATATTTNANTATTTTCTAATATAAACTCGAATATAGAAATACCAAAAAAATATAAATCGTNACCAATAGGGATAGTGATATTCTCATATTCTGAAANAGGAATCCTTCTTNATTGCNGATCCATAAAATGGACTAATTCATACTGATTNCGATTTTGTTANNGCCTAATTGCAAGTATTTNACTTCAAAATTCAATGTGATNAGCANTAATATTNCTANANTANTGATTAAAAACAAANCAAAGAAGNGAATGATTAGCCATNTNGATAAGAGTAATAATCNACNGAATTGATGAAAATAATAGNTANTAAGATNNACAACAGCTGTTTGANCAGCNAAACATAGGGTGGGAATTTCCCAAAACTTATAAAAGANGAAAAATTGGGATNCCACAGTTTTGTATAATTGGGTGAATTTTGATAATCCCNAAAANCCCTANNTANTCCAATNACAGAAATTACNTAAATCNATTTTTTNCNAGGAGCTATTGTTNAGNCTNAAGTATAAAACNTGNAAAANTCNTTATNATCCCCACANGCANCNTGGAAATACCTAAANTATNTNTCACTCTTTAATTTGATTANNTTTNAACNAGATCCCNNTTNATNNCCAAAAGGATTTTACCTTTTGATTTTTGACCGTTNACATGAATTACCTCTCCACAGAATTNAAATTGAAAATCATTAGTTTTTNGCGAANNGGTCAATTGAATGAGTAGGTTATNTTCTNTTTCATCCGCAGTAAAATACTTNTAATGNGTTAANAGCAGACTGAAGNATTTTTGATGGNTGATAGTGNCNNAAGGGANNAATAATAANGTAAATNATGAAAANANGATATTTTTGGTTAGCGCNAGAGCNAGCTGTCAGTAGAATNNNGGAGTTTATAAAGAGATCNTTCTGNANACGAGNAGGAAGCAGTAGNANGCCAACAAAAANNNNTATAANTGTAATNATGTNAAATTTGGGGGNTTTCATCACCTAAATTTAATGCTAAAAAATTATTGAATNGCATCGATGATCAGTTTAGCAGTTTTCTCACTNGCGCCCTCTCCACCNANAGCAATTCGNAGNTCTTGGTAATCCCTTNTCATTTTTTTTTGTCCATCATCAGACAAGATATATTCNAATTGTTGCCGAACCTCTTTTTCATTGAATGCNTCTTGAATAAGNTCCTTTACGACTTCGCGATTTAAAATTAGATTNACCAAACTGATAAANTTTAGCTTAACCAGNCGTTTAGCAATTTGATAAGTAAAAAAACTACTNCGATAGCAAACGACTTGAGGAACATTAAAAAGTGCGGTCTCAAGGGTAGCNGTTCCACTGGANACCAATGCGGCTTTTGCNTGTAAAAGAAGATCATGGGCTTTATATTGAACTATTTTAATATTTTGTCCTTNNAGNAATTTCTGATACCACTTTATGTTTATTCCTGGAGCTCCAGCGAGAACAAATTCATATTNAGGATATAAGGTNGATACTTTTAAAAACAAGGGTAGCATTTTTTTGATTTCTTGCTTCCTACTTCCNGGTAATAATGCTATTAGATTATTTTCCTCGGANANTTTGTTCTGTTTGAGAAAAGCAATAGATTTTTTTTTTTTGGCAAGGGTATCCAATAGGGGATGTCCCACAAATTGAACTTTGAATTGGTGTTTGTTTTCAAAAAATCCCTTTTCGAAAGGCAGGATTACATAAAGTGCGTCCAGATCTCTTTTCATTTGAACTACTCTATTTTCTTTCCATGCCCATACCTGAGGNCTGATNTAAAAGTGATTTTTNTGACCTTGCTGCTTNGCCCATTTNGCAATCCTTANGTTGAANCCNGGATAATCNATATAGATGATAACATCGGGATTGAAATAGGTCACGTCTTTTTTACAAAATTTTATATTTTTTAANATGGTTCCTAAATGGGTTATAACNTCCCAGAATCCCATAAAAGCAAGCTCCTTGTAATGCTTTACNAGTTTACCACCAGCTTGTTTCATTAAGTCGCCNCCCCAAAAACGAATTTGGGCTTTATTATCCTTTTNTTTCAAGGCCGCTATTAATTTTGCCCCGTGAAGATCACCAGAGGCTTCGCCTGCAATGATNTANTATTTCAATTTAAAAAATTTTAAGAGCCACCACCATGANTACAATCACAATAGAGGTGATCAAGACGCCTTTGGCAAAATTTATTTTCCTTTTGTGCATACCCAAAAAGAANAATGGTAAATTGATTANTGCACCNATACTNATTAGTCCACCAAGCTTTTTTTGTTGGTATAGNGAAGAGATGGCGTCCTCAATTGGCCCCTCCGAATAATAGAGGAGAATAAAAATCATCACGCTAAAGCTGGCCAAAAGACTAGCAATTGCTCCCTGAGAAAGTTCTTTATTTTTCAAAATTCCATTTGTTTAATCGTTTAATGGCATGATGTGCAGTAAGGTCAAATTCCACAGGNACAATAGAGATGTAGCCATTANTTAGAGCCCATTCATCAGTGTCTTCACCCTTGTCTTCATTGACAAATTTACCNGTCAACCAGTAATAATCAAGTCCCATAGGATTGGTTCTTTTGTCAAATTCNTCTACCCAATAGGCTTTGGCCTGNCGGCAAATTTTTATNCCTTTTATTTCCTCTTCCTTTAGTTTTGGAAAGTTAACATTCAAAACTACATTTGAGGGAATCTTATTTTCAAGCGCACTGAGGGTGATNTTTTTTACATAATTTCCAATGGCATCAAAATCTGCACTCCATCGATAATCTAGTAGTGAGAATCCAATAGCNTGTATTCCCTCNATACCCGCTTCTANAGCCGCACTCATGGTGCCAGAGTAAATAACATTAATGGAAGAATTGGATCCGTGATTGATTCCCGAAACNCANAGGTCAGGTTTTCGNTCTAAGATTTCATTGACTGAAAGCTTTACACAGTCTGCNGGAGTACCCGAACAGCTNAATTCAAGGTGGGTTCCCTTCTCAATATCAATCNGGGTACACTGTAGTGTTGAATTTATNGTTATAGCGTGACCCATGGCAGACTGAGGNCTGTCAGGAGCAACCACTACCACCTCTCCAATCTGGTTCATCACCTCAATTAATTTTCTNATGCCTGGAGCAGTAATTCCATCGTCATTTGTTACNAGTATAAGGGGTTTTTTTTTCATGAGAACTTTATGCNTTGTAAATTTAAAAAATTATAACCCCTCTATATCAATTTAATATCAATAAAAAGTTTTTTTGGGTTTGACTCAAATAAAGTGTTTTTGGTTAAATTTACTTTTTAATTAATTNTTATGCGGNTCNTTAGATTTGTTGTANTTAGTATTTGTTTCNTTATTTTAANNGGAGGGTCCTCGTCNATTTCGNATAATCCAGATAAGGACAAACTATTAATTGAGGTAATCGCATATGTAATGCAGAGAGGTCATTATGATCCCAAGCAAATTAATGATGAATTTTCAGAGCATGTTTTTAAAAANTACATTGAGGGCATAGATGGACAACATCGTTTTTTTCTCCAATCGGATATAAATAATTTTAAAAGATATGAAAGAGAAATTGATGACCAGATAAATATTGCCGATGTTTCTTTTTTCAACTTAACATACGAGCGTTTGATTTCCNGAATGAATCAAGTAAAAGAATTTTATGGTGAGTTGTTAGATGAGCCTTTTGATTTTGGAGTNAAAGACTCAATCAATCTNAACTNTGAGGANNATGCNTATGCNCGAACTTTAAATGGTTTAAAGAATCTTTGGCGAAAAAGATTTAAACTTTCCACCTTGGAGTATTTCTCAGACATGATGGATCAGGAAAAATTGGAACAGAAAAAAGACAGTGCTTATCANATCAAGTCAAAAATAGTTTTGGANNAAGAAGCCAGATATAAAACNAGAGAGAANATTGAAAGCTATTTTGANATTTTTGAGGAGNTCGATCGAAAAGATTGGTTTTCAATTTATGTAAATGTAATTACCCTTGAATTCGATCCACACAGTAATTATNTTGCTCCCGATGATAAAGAAAAGTTTGATCAAAACATTTCNGGAAAGTTTGANGGTATAGGCGCACGATTACAGAAGAAAGATCAAGAGGTAAAGATCGTAGAGGTGATTATAGGTGGACCTGTATGGAAAGACAAAGCCCTAGAGGTGGGTGACGTCATACTAAAGGTTGCCCAAAAAGGTGAGGATGGTGTTGAGATTGGCCCCATGCGATTGAGCGATGCCGTTAAACTTATCAAAGGACCTAAGGGAACCCAAGTTTTCTTGACTATCAAAAGAGTAAGCGGAATAATTGAGGAGGTTATTATTAATAGAGGTGTGGTAGAGTTAGAGGAGTCTTATGCCAAATCAAGCGTTATAAGTAAAAATGGAAAAAGCTATGGGCTNATTGAGCTNCCNAAGTTTTACATTGATTTTAAAGACCAAAAAAGTAGAAATGCTGCAAGTGATGTCAAAAAAGAATTAGAATCATTNAAAAGTAAAAACATNNAAGGAATCATTTTAGATTTAAGAAATAATGGTGGTGGTTCCCTAAAAACNGTGGTCGACATTACGGGTTATTTTATTAATCAAGGNCCANTNGTNCAGGTTAAAAGCACGGGGGGTAAAAAAGATATTTTATATGATGAAGANCCNTCAATTGTATGGGATGGTTCATTGGTGATNATGGTTAACGAATTTTCGGCATCGGCTTCAGAAATTTTAGCCGCAGCACTTCAGGATTATAAAAGAGCTATCATTTTGGGAAGTAAACAAACCTTTGGAAAGGGAACGGTTCAGAATGTAATTGATTTGAATCGAATTATCTCAGGAGGAACGCATGGCGATCTCGGNGCTGTNAAGCTNACTACAGATAAGTTTTACAGAATTAACGGNGGTTCNACTCAATTGGAGGGGGTNAGAAGTGANATNATANTNAAAAACCAATATTCCTANATTGATATGGGGGAGAAAGACCAAGAAAACCCTCTGGCTTGGGACAGTATTGAACCTGCNTCCTTCAACCAGTGGAAAGATCAAACCAATTTCGATTTTGCTCTGAGTCAGAGTGTCAANAGACTAAAANACAATCNATACATNCAGCTTGTCGAAAAGCAAGCGAGAAGAATCGAAGCTCAACAAGATAANTTTACCTANACACTAAATTATGATGATTATCTATNTGAGCAGGAAACCAACATAAAAATANCTGAAAAGTTTAATGCCCTTAAAGATTATAAATCCNAATTGACNTTTGATTGGATTCCAGAACCAGGGGCTCCNATAGANNAGGTNGTCAAAGAGAGAAAAACAAGATGGATAGAGGCCCTTCAAAAAGATTTCTATATTGCAGAGGCGGTNNGTATATTNGAGGATTTAAATATCAATCTAGACAAAAANCCTCTAGCTCANATAAAGAAGTAATTTNTTTGTTTTGAAGGGGGGNATTGTCTACAANAAGTTTCAAAANGATCTTTGGGNNATTTTTAGTGCGGGCTATATTATTNTNCTNATTTTGGTAGCAGTCTTAGCTTATAAAATTGCTCCNGACAGCACNTCAAATGCCAATCAAATGCATTTGTCAATTCATTCCAACCCNCCNGGTTTTAAAGCNAATATGCTGATACTTTATNCCNAAAAAAAAGAGNCTNTGGAAAGTNCTTTTNTAGNGGGAGAAATCAACAACATACAAGAAATTCCAATTACAGATTATAAAATTCANTNCGATGGAGTTTGGATACAACCTTATGGCTTCCCCTCAGATTANTATGAGTTTATTGAGGCTTCAAAACTTCAATCNCCACTTTCNGAGTACACATTTANAGCNCATCATTTGANGGAAAAAAAATTCTTATTGGGAACGGATAAGTACGGTAGAGATTTATTAAGCCGACTCATTGTTGGATCGCGTATTTCTCTTTCTATAGGTTTTATCGCAGTATTTATTTCTNTCATAATAGGGGTCNTNNTAGGGGCATTAGCNGGNTTTTTTGGAGGCTATTTGGATANAATTATAGTTTGGTTGATTAATGTTTTTTGGTCCATTCCAACCTTGTTGATGGTNATNGCNCTTACATTGGCTCTGGGACGCGGGTTTTGGCAAGTTTTTATTGCAGTAGGATTAACTATGTGGGTGGAGGTAGCANGGGTTGTCAGAGGGCAGGTATTAACGCTTAAAGANAAAACTTTTATAAAGGCNGCTCAAACTCTNGGTTATAGTAAAACTCGAATCATATGNAATCATATTCTTCCATTACTTGTCCCACCATTGATCGTAATATCAGCCGCAAATTTTGCGAGTGCGATATTGATTGAAAGTGGGCTGAGTTTCTTNGGTATAGGAGCCCAACCCCCAGTACCCAGTTGGGGAGGAATGGTAAAAGANCATTTNAGATATTTGTTATTGGGTAAACCTTANCTGACACTACTNCCAGGATTGGCCATTATGAGTTTGGTATTGGCATTCATGACATTGGGCAACAGTCTNAGAGATATATTGGATGTGAAGCACTGATTTCACCAATCGTTGAGTCTATTNGCATCGAAGTTCANATGGATAAAAATCATAATGCTGAATGCTAATATACTNGACCCACCGTAACTCATAAAAGGNAAGGGAATACCTATAGTTGGAACCATACCCAACGACATACCAATATTGATAAAAAAGTGGGTAAAGATCAACCCNGCAATTCCATAGGAATATATTCTTCTAAACTTGTTGGTTTGTTTTTCAGCTTGNAGTGTGATTCTAAAAATTAATGNACAAAATAAAGCAATGACAAAAAAGGCNCCAACAAATCCCCACTCTTCNCCAANGGTACTGAAGATATAATCGGTGTGTTGCTCNGGNACAAAATCACCCTTTGTTTGTGTCCCCTCAAGAAACCCTTTTCCATCCAATCCNCCNGAACCGATTGCGATTTTGGATTGGTTGATATTGTAGCCTATTCCTTGTTTATCTACCTCTTTCCCCATNACAATATTGATNCTGTCTCGATGACGCTGCTCAAAGACATTNTTAAANATATAGTCAACAGATAGTGAAAATCCAATGGAGATTAAAANAAAGATAAAAAACGGCCAAAATTTTATTTTTGGATTCATGTTTCTNAAAACAAAATAGACTAAAAAAATGACCATGGCGATTAGTCCAACNACTACTCCAATGGGGAAGCTAAGTGTGACAAAAAATAAANCCAAAANANAGAGAAAAATTATCAGATAGGCATGGTTAAGTCCTTCTCTAAATAATGGAAAAAANAAAGCACCAAATACNAGAGCAGNTCCAGGATCAGGCTGGAAAACAATTAGTAAAAAAGGAAGGATGAGAAATGCCANTATTTTTAATAGCGTTTTTGNGNTTTTCACATCAGATTGTATTTTACTTAAAAGGCTGGCAATCATCAATGCGGTAGTCACTTTTGCCAATTCTGAAGGTTGCAGACTCAAACCCNCAATATCATACCAAGANGTAGCTCCCGAAACNGTCTTGCCAAACANAAAAAGNCCTGCCAAAAGCAGCATACTAAAATAGTATCCCAATACTGCAAATTGCTCAAAGAATTTACTATTGACAGACAGAATTATCATGCCTATAAACAGACTAAAAATAAAGAAAAAAACTTGCTTTCCTACAGGTTGAGAAGTGTCAAAAAGACCCTCAAGTGATTCGCTAAAAGTGGCGGAGTAGACATTGACAATACCAAAAAAAACTAATAGTAGATANACCAGTATCAATGACCAGTCTANACGNNATATGATATTTTTATTCATTTATCACAAAAGGTTCACCTGAATAGGGTTTTTCATACTCTNTGAGTAGNCTTCCATTNAACATTCGGTTCTCCAACCATTTTCTTTTNACANTTTTATTGATATACTTTTCTATTANTAGACTTGCAATGGGTGCTGCCCATCGCGACCCCCAATACCCATTTTCNACATAAACGGCGACAGCGATTTTTGGGTCGTCTTTGGGAGCAAAAGCGATGAAAATCGAATGATCNGTAAGCTGGGTTTTTTCACCNTTAATTTTTACAAAATTCTCAACGGTTCCAGTTTTACCACACATGTCGATTCCTCTTATTTTGACNCNTNTTGCTGTTCCGCTTTNAACGACTTGATGCATGCNCTCTATCACNGTTTCAAAGTGAATGGAATCAATGGANGTNNTNTTTTTTTCGTATATTTTTTCTGTTGNANNGTTNTTNACAGATTTCAGAAAATGAGGTTGAAAGTAATATCCCCTATTAGCAATNGCGGCAGTAAAATTCGCCATTTGGATGGGAGTGGCCAACAACTCTCCTTGTCCGATGGCATTGGAAACTACAGTAGCCGATTTCCAGCCTCCTTTTTTGTACCAATAATTATAGTATTTGGCATCTGGAATAAAACCTTTTTTACCTGTTGGGAGATCATAACCTAAGTAATTTCCCAAACCAAAACTTTTTAAATGTTTATTCCAAATATTCANTCCGTCTTCTACATTATCACCTGACTGGTCGATGATCCTCCTGTATATATTTGCGAAATAAGTATTACAAGAACGNAATATTCCTGAAAGTAAATTGTTNTTTGTCCCCATTCTGCAATTACAGTCCATAAACATNCCTCGGGCGTAGNAGTGACCTTTTTTACATTGGTAAGNGGTTTCTGTATCTATNACACCTTCTTGNAATGCAATAAGNGCATTNAGNGTCTTNAAGGGTGAACCGGGAGCATATTGCGCNAGAAGGCCCCTGTCAAACANAGGTTTTGCTAAGGTGTCCAAANCCAGTTCCCGATAGTTTTTGGANCNTTTTCTACCTACCAGTAAGCTGGGATCATAGTTGGGAGCAGAAACCAAAGAAAGTACNTCGCCTGTTTTTGGTTCTATNGCTACAATACCTCCACGTTTGTTTTTTAATAAGTCTTCACCGTATTTTTGAAGTTCCCTATCNATGGTCAATACNAGATTTTGTGCTCCTTGCACCNGTATATCAAATTTCCCCTCTTCNTAGGAGCCAATAATGCGGTTGAATCGATCTTTTTGANAGAATTTTTTTCCTTTGGTTCCTCTTAGATAATTTTCGTAATATTCTTCTATTCCTTGCCTACCGATTAACTCCCCTAACCGGTAATAGTTATCNTTTTTCATNTCATTTTTAGTTACTTCACTNACATAGCCCAANAAATTGGANGCGATGGGAATAGGATAGTNTCTGACTGAATTTTTTTGNAGAAAAAANCCAGGGTATTTCCAAATCTTCTCTTGAANTACTGCATTGNNTTCTCTAGAAATTTTTCCAACAATGATGGAAGGAAGTTTTACAGAAAAAGTCTTGGCAGATTTTATTTTCGATTTNAGNTCTGATTNAGAAACCNCAAGGGTTTGGNNGAGCTCAAGAGTGTCAAAGGGAGNAATATTTTCAGGAATGGCCATTAGATCATAAACCGGTTGGTTGGAAACCAAAAGTTTTTGGTTTCTGTCATATATATAGCCACGCTCTGGATAAATAGACGTTTCAATTACTGCATTACCGTCTGAGAGTAGTTTGTAGGAAGAATTCAGTAACTGTAAACTGACCAACCTACCAATAAAAATAAAAGCGGTTAATAGGGTTAAAACCGGTAAAAAAAAACGTCTAATCATTTTTTTCTTTGAATAATCCTAAGGAAATCCATACCAATATAAAGGTAAAAAAAGATGTAAAAAGGGTGTTTTTAATTATTGCAACAATATTGTCAAAACTAAAATAAATGACACTGTAAAGAATCAAATGATGAATGAAAATTATCAATAGAAGATATAATAATCTTTGCGATAGGGGACTACCCTTGATCATTCCCATGGGAAAATCGTAGTTTACACCAAAAGAAAATTTAATGATATAAGGCCTTAAAAAAGCGATGGTCAATGATGCAATAGTATGTCCACCAGATCCTTGGGTTAATAGATCGAGTAAAAGACCTAATGTGAATGATAAAATGATTAACAAGGTAGAATCACCATCCAAACGATAAGCAATAATGAACAATAGATAAAGATTGGGGTTGATGAACCCAAAAAAACTGATATTATTTAGCAAAAAAGACTGTAAAAACAAAAGTAGCAGGAATTGTAAAATCGAAATAAGGTTATCGCTATTCATTGTTTAGTTGTTTGAGTTGTTCTTTATTTCTGTTATTCAATACATAGACGAATTCTTTCTGTGTAAGATTGCTAAACAATTCAATGTCTATATCGTAATATCCTTCGAATTCTGGTTTCTCAAAATTATAAACTGTTCCAATCGGAATGCCGTAAGGAAAATAATATGACATACCCCCTGATACAATGGTATCTCCTTTTTTTACAGGATTCAGAGTCGAGACGTCGTCTAATTTCATTCTTTTAGGGTGATTACCGCGCCAAGACAAAGACCCATAAGCTCCATTTTTTTTAAAACTAGCATTGATTTTTAAGTCCATGTGTAATAAGGAAAGTAAACTAGAAAATTTAGCGGTAACTTGGTTGACAATTCCTACTACTCCATCGCTGGAGATCACTCCCATTTCTACCTCTATACCGTCTTCATAACCTTTATTGATAATCAGGAAATTTCTTGTACGATTATAGCTGTTTTTTATTATCCTAGCTTCTGAAACCTGAAATCCAAAACTATCGATTACTCTGTCTTTCGTTATCTGCTCGCTTAAATGAATCAATTCAAGTGCTTTAAGTTTTTCGTTTTCAGCTATTAGTTGTCTGTTGTTTTCAACAAGGTCGAGATAATCAGAAATATTATTACCCACACTATTAATTATGCTTGAAACGACTAGTGCAGCATTACTAAAAATGGATTGATGATAAAAACTCCTTTGATTTAAAAAAATGAGTGAGATGAACAAAAGACCCAAATAAATCAGGGCGTCTTTATACTTAAGTAGGGCATTAATTAGCTGCCGCATAAGTCATTATTTGATCAGGATCGTTTTATATCGCTCGATATTTTTAAGGGTGATTCCAGTACCCCTCACAACAGCTTGTAATGGGTCTTCGGCGATATAAACAGGGAGATCAGTTTTTCTTGAAAGTCTTACATCAAGTCCTCTAAGGAGTGCTCCTCCACCTGCTAGATAGATTCCAGTATTATAAATATCGGCAGCCAGTTCCGGGGGGGTTTGGGATAGCGCTTCCATTATGGCTTCCTCAATTCTAATAATGGATTTATCTAACGCTTTTGCGATTTCAGTAAATGAAATCATCGCTTGTTTAGGTTTACCAGTAACTAAATCTCTACCTTGGACAGACATGTCTTCAGGCGGGTTTTCGAGATCTTCGATTACAGAACCAATAAGTATTTTGATTTTTTCAGAAGTTCGCTCTCCAATATAGAGATTGTGTTTACTTCTCATGTAGTTTACAATGTCATTGGTAAATACATCCCCAGCAATTTTAACAGACTTGTCACATACAATTCCCGATAGAGCAATTATCGCTATCTCTGTAGTTCCTCCACCTATGTCAACGATCATATTTCCTTTGGGTTGCATAATATCTATTCCAATTCCTATAGCTGCTGCCATAGGTTCATGGATTAAGTAAACTTCTTTACCATTTACGCGTTCAGCAGATTCTTTAACCGCTCTCATTTCTACTTCAGTAATTCCAGAGGGAATGCAAATCACCATTCTCAGTGACGGTGTGAATAACCTTTTTTTGAGCGTGGGAATACTCTTAATCAAGGTATTGATCATTTGCTCTGAGGCATTAAAATCAGCAATTACACCATCTTTCAGGGGTCTGATGGTCTTAATATTTTCATGTGTTTTTCCATGCATCATACTTGCCTCATCGCCTACGGCAATGATTTTATTGGTTGTTCTATCAATAGCAACAATAGACGGGCTGTCGACCACTACTCTATCGTTGTGAATGATTAAAGTATTGGCAGTTCCTAAATCGATTGCGATTTCCTCGGTCAGGAGACCCATAATTTTTTAGAATTAAGCTCAATAAAGTTATGAAAATTAATGTTTAAAATGACGTGTACCAGTAAAGACCATGGTTAAATCATTTTCATTACAATAATCTATTGAAAGCTGATCTTTAATTGAACCTCCTGGTTGTATCACACTGCTCACTCCTGCCCCCTTTGCAATCTCAACACAATCTGGAAAAGGGAAGAAGGCATCACTCGCCATTACAGCGCCGTTGAGATCAAATTTGAAGTGTGTTGCTTTTTCTATGGCATGGTTTAACGCGTCAACCCTGGATGTTTGACCTGTCCCAGAGGCGAGTAACTGTCCGTCTTTTGCTAAAACTATCGTATTTGATTTAGTATGTTTACAAATCTTAGAAGCAAAAATTAAATCTTCAATTTCTTGATTGCTAGGTTTCTTATCGGTAATAAAGTCTAATTGATCTGCTCGATCGGTTTTGGAGTTTCTATCTTGGACCAAAATACCATTGAGACATGTTCTGTAAGTTACAGGTGGAAACAAATTACTTTTTTGTTTCAATAAGATTCTATTTTTTTTTCCTCTAAGTAGCCTCAGAGCATCTTCATCATAATTTGGAGCAATAACTACCTCACAAAACAAGTTGTTAATTTCGGTGGCCGTAACTAGGTCAATGGTTTTGTTGGAAATCAATACCCCTCCAAAAGCTGAAACAGGGTCTCCAGCAAGGGCATCAACATAGGCTTGCTTGAGGGAAGAACGGGTGGCAAAACCACATGGATTATTGTGTTTGAGAATGCCAAAACTGCTGTCTTCCATATAAAACTCAAGCATCAGATTGACTGCTGCATCGATGTCCAAAAGGTTATTATAGGAAATTTCTTTCCCATGAACTTGTTCAATAAGATCTGATAACGGACCAAAAAACTTACCTTTCTGATGTGGGTTTTCTCCGTAGCGAAGGTTTTTGAACGTTTTGACACTTAATTTTAAAACCTCTTCCTCTTTATTGAAATGATTAAAAATAGCTGAGTCGTAATGGGAGGAAGTTTGAAAGGCCTTCACAGAGTAGCTCTTTCTCTGATCCAAATCTGGAACTCCATTGGATGTGGTGAGAATTTTAAGAAAATCTTCATAATCGCTTTTGTCCGATACACAAAAAGTATTTTTAAAGTTTTTGGCGGCTGCCCGAATAAGAGCAATTCCTCCTATATCAATCTTTTCTACAATATCTTGCTCACTACCTCCTGCGGCAACAGTATCCTCAAAGGGATACAAATCAACAATGACCAAATCAATTTGTGGTATTTCAAACTCCTCTAGGGTTCCTTGATCTTCTGCAACTTCTTGACGATTTAATATACCCCCAAAAACCTTGGGATGGAGGGTTTTAACCCTTCCCCCTAGAATAGATGGATATCCGGTTATATCCTCTACTGCAATGACTTCATACCCCAAATCACGAATAAATTTTTCTGTACCCCCTGTAGAGTATAAGGTAACACCCAATGTTTTCAACTCGTGAATGATTGGGGCCAATCCTGTTTTATCAAAAACCGAAATGAGAGCAGATGAAATCTGTTTTTTATCCATTTATTTTTAAGTAATTTTATAAAAAAAAAAGACCATACTAAGTAAAAGTATTAAAAACATCATTATCAATAACTGAATTTTCGGCTTATTTATTTAGTTTAATTAACCAAAAGAATATAACTTTTTTTAACAATTAAAAAACAATAAAAAACACAATTCGATTAGTAAAATTGATAGCTGGATTTTTATAAAGTAGTTGAAAATAAAATGAATATCGACTGATGAAGCAGATAATTAAAATTACTGGCATGACCTGTGAAAGTTGTGTCACTAGTGTCACTGAAAAATTGAATAGTTTAGACGAGGTCCAATCCCTAAATATAGATTTAGCTTCTGGAAATGTAGAATTGGAGGTTTTAGAAATACTGAAGTTGGATAAAATCTCTGGGTTATTGCCTCCAAAGTACATCCCTACATTCGTCTCCAAGAACATCGAAAAAAAATTTTTGAAGGCAAATCCATCCAGATTGAAGCAGCTTTTTCCACTTTTTTTGATTTTTACTTATCTTGTTGCAGGTGCTTTATTACTTCAAAAAAACAACTTACGAATTACAGGGATTATGTTTAATTTTATGGGTCTTTTTTTTATAATATTCAGTTTTTTTAAATTCCTTGATTACAAATCTTTTCCCGACGCTTTTGCACAATATGATCCCGTAGCCAAAAGGAGTGTTTTGTACAGTAAAATATATCCCTTTCTTGAGTCGATTTTGGGTATTATGTTTTTAATGAGATGGTCGTTAAATACTGCTTTAATAATAACTATTATTATTTTATCAATTACGACTGTAGGGGTTATTTCCAGCTTACTTGATAAGAGTAAAATCAATTGCGCCTGTCTGGGAACCGTACTGAAATTACCCATGACTGAAGCAACCTTAATTGAAAATATAATTATGTTGGTAATGTCGATAACCATTTTATTTTACCGAATGGGATAAAAACTTTAAATTTATATTATGAATTCTAAGAATTTTAAGGCTATTTTCTTTATACTAATTTTTCTGGTCTCCAAAGTCGGACTGGCTCTAAATATTCATTATTGTGGCGGACATATTGCTGAAATTGAATTGGCATGGAATGTTGAGGGATGTGGAATGTTTTCCGAAAAAATAGAAGATAAAGGCCAAGATATTTGCATATTAAAAAAACATTGTTGTACTGATGAAACTATTTTTATCCAAAATAATGAGCCACAGAAAGCGACTAATTCTGACTTCAAGATTTCCTCATTATTCATTTCAATTAATGATCTGTATTCCATTGATAATATTAATATCACTTTCCCCAAAATTCTTTATTTAAGTTCAAAATGTCTCATTCCTAAAAGGAAAATATATCTTTTAAAACAGTGTCTTATTTTTTACGGTTGATTGAATTTTAATACCATTTTATTAAAAATTAATTTAACCTTAAAGTCATGAAAAAATACATATTGATGGTATGTATGTCATGGGGAATGGTCTTTTCTCAAGATTCCCTCAGTGGCATTATAAAATATCAAGAAAACAATAAAATCTATCCCTTAATGGGAGCCAATGTTTTTTGGCAAAATACTACCGTGGGAACAGTCACCGATGTTGATGGATATTTCCAGATGGAAAGAATTCCCGATACTGATTGGTTGATCATCAGCTATATTGGATTCAAAACAGACACATTAAAAGTAGAAACTACGTTCATCAGTTACGAGATGACCCAAAAAAAGGAAGATGAATTGGATGAAGTTACGTTGACTCAAAGGAGAAAATCAATTTATAAATCCAATATTGAAACTCAAAATATTCTTAAGGTAAGTAGTGAAGAATTACTTAAAGCGGCGTGTTGTAATCTTTCTGAAAGCTTTGAAACCAATCCAGCAATAGATGTGAATTTTGCCGATGCAATCAGTGGTTCTAAACAAATTAAAATGTTGGGGCTTTCGAGTCCATACTTATTGATTACCGAGGAAAATATTCCAATGGTTCGCGGAGCTTCCCAAGCCTACGGATTGTCCTTTACTCCAGGAACGTGGGTCGAGAGTATTCAAATCAGTAAAGGGGCTGGGTCGGTTACCAATGGTTTTGAAAGTATCGCTGGGCAGATCAATACCGAATTGAAAAAACCTTTAACCGATCTGCCTTTTTTCCTTAATTTATTTGCTTCGATCAACAGGGGGTACGAATTGAACACGCATATCAATAAAAAGGTGAGTGAATGGTTGAGTACTGGACTGTATATTCACGGAAATAAAAGGTCAAAAAAGTTTGATAAGAATAAGGATGGCTTTCTTGACCTTCCTGTTTCAGAGCAAATCAATTTGATGAACCGTTGGCAATATATTGACCCTCAAAACGGTTTGGTTAGCTTCCTGAGTTGGAGGTATATGAATGACGAAAAATTATTGGGTGCTATAGATTATAACCCTATAAAAGACAAGGGGTATACACAAAGATGGGGGAGTGAAATTAGAACCCATAGATGGGATACATCTCTAAAGATTGGATATGTTTTCCCAGACTTGCCTTATCAAAGTTTTGGCTTTCAAACCGCTTTCAGCAGTCATAACCAAAAATCCTATTTTGGGTTGCGCGCCTATGGAATTAATCATCAAAGCCTATACAGTCATTTACTCTTCAATTCTATTATTGGAAATACTTTTAACAAATTTAAAGTGGGTATTAACTATACTTTCGACAAGTATGATGAGTTGGTGGATGCTACTTCTTTTTTCAGAACGGACAGTAATTTTGGAGGTTATTTTGAGTTTTCACATGACAACAATGATAATTTTAGTTGGATTACTGGAATAAGAATGGATATTCACAATAATTTGGGAACTTTTATTACCCCTCGAATTCATATAAGATATGTTCCAGTTGAGCAGTTTGTTATCAGATTATCGGGAGGAAGTGGCAGAAAGGCCGCTAATATTTTTGCAGAAAATCAAACACTTTTTGTAACCAATAGGGTGGTCAGAATCCAATCCTCTCAAGGTAAAATTTATGGACTAAACCCAGAGAAAGCNTGGAATTATGGAATNGGTTTGTCAAAATCATTTTACATNGTTAGNCNGCACCAGATTANCATCTCCGCAGACTNTTATGTTACTGAATTTTNGGATCAGGTAGTGGTAGATTGGGANAATCCTTATGAAATATTATTTTATAATCTTAATGGTAAAAGTACTGCCAAAAGTTTACAATTGGAATTGGATTACAGTTACAGAGNTTTTTTAAATCTAAGGGTAGCTTATAANAACTATGATGTAAAAATAGATTACAATAATGGTTTATTACAAAAACCATTATTGGCTAAAAATCGTTTTTTTGTGAANTTGGGCCTACAAAGTGAAANATCNCCNCAGGGNAAACAATGGAGGTGGGATATTACCCTTCACNATGTGGGTGNCCAGCGGTTGGTAAAAAATCAAAGGGACGGTGTTAACGGNTTATCTCCCAGTTTTTCTCTTTTGAACNCTCAATTGACNCGNGTNTTTTCCAAAAAATTTGAAATCTATTTGGGAGGAGAGAACATAGGGAATTACAAGCAGTCNAATCCAATTATAGGANCGGAAAATCCTTTTGGCATTGATTTTGATGCCGCTCAAGTATATGCCCCTATNTTTGGAGGAATGGTTTATTCTGGTCTAAGATTNAAAATTTNAACTCAATAATTAAATTATATATTATGAAAAAAATNCTAATTATTTTACTGGCTTTACCATTGGGANTCTTCGCCCAAGAAAAAAAGAAAAAGAACACCAAGGCTCAATTTACAGTTCNTGGGAATTGTGAACANTGTGAGAAGAGAATNGAAAAAGCTGCNTTGTCNATTAANGGTGTGANATCTGCTGANTGGGACATCCCTTCNAACTTAATAAGCNTAATTTATGATCCAAAAAAGGTAGTTTTGAAAACAATTCATTCAAAGATAGTTGACANAGGTCANGATACCTCNGAGGCACNAGCAACAGAAGAAGACTATNAAAANCTTCCTAAATGTTGTCAGTACNAAAGNAAANTATTNTAAATAAAAAAACCTGCTTNNAAAAGCAGGTTTTNNTTANATTNATGCCCTATTACATCATTCCNGGCATTCCGCCGCCGCCGCCCATTGGAGGCATTGGTGGTGCATCTTCTTTNATGTCGATNAANGCACANTCTGTGGTCAAAATCATTCCACCAACGGATGCAGCATTTTCCAATGCAACACGAGCNACTTTNGTTGGATCAATGATTCCCTCTTTAAGCATATCAACAAANGTACCNTCCTTGGCGTTGAATCCAAAATTGTCTCCCCCTTCTAGAACTTTNGATACAANTACTGACCCTTCTCCTCCAGAGTTTTCNACGATGGTTCTNANTGGTGATTCAATTGCCTTNTTGATGATTTGAACTCCCGTAGCTTCATCCGAATTNTCAGATTTCAATTTGGAAAGACTTTTTTGAGTGCTTAATAAAGCAACTCCACCTCCCGCTACNATACCTTCTTCAACTGCGGCTCTGGTAGCGTGAAGTGCATCATCNACACGATCTTTCTTTTCTTTCATTTCAACTTCTGANGGAGCTCCAACATATAAGACAGCTACACCGCCAGANAGTTTGGCNAAACGTTCTTGTAGNTTCTCTTTNTCATAATCNGANGTTGTGGTTTCAATCTGTGATTTGATTTGATTGACTCTACCTTGAATCATTTCACTATCGCCAGCACCATTTACNACAGTAGTNTTGTCTTTGTCTATNGTTACTTTTTCNGCAGANCCCAACATGTCAATNGTGGTGTTCTCCAAAGTAAATCCNCTTTCTTCAGAAATNACTGTNCCTCCTGTTAATATTGCNATGTCTTCNAGCATTGCTTTTCTTCTGTCTCCAAAACCNGGAGCTTTAACAGCNGCGATTTTCAATGCACCACGGAGTTTATTCACTACCAANGTGGCCAAAGCTTCTCCATCAACATCCTCGGCGATNACGATCAATGGTTTNCCNGATTGGGCTACTGGCTCCAATACNGGCAAAAGATCTTTCATAGCTGAAATCTTTTTGTCATACAAGAGTATGTAAGGTGTTTCTAGATCAGCTTCCATTTTTTCAGAATTGGTAACAAAATAGGGGGANAGGTATCCACGATCAAATTGCATTCCCTCTACAACATCTACATAAGTATCAGTTCCTTTNGCCTCTTCNACTGTAATTACACCNTCTTTGCCNACTTTTTCAAAAGCCTCTGTAATTAGGCTCCCGATGTTATCGTCATTATTGGCAGANATACTNGCTACCTGCTTTATTTTTTCTGAGGCACTACCTACTTCAACAGACTGTTTNCCAAGAGAATNTACAACAGCATCAACAGCTTTATCAATACCTCTTTTTANNTCCAATGGATTNGCACCAGCAGCAACATTNTTTAAGCCNTCTTTNACNATAGCTTGNGCCAAAATAGTAGCTGTGGTNGTTCCATCACCTGCNAAATCATTTGTTTTTGAAGCAACTTCTTTAACCATTTGTGCACCCATGTTTTCAANTGCATCCTCTAATTCAATTTCTTTNGCNACAGTTACACCNTCTTTNGTGACTTGTGGAGCACCAAATGATTTACCAATGATAACATTTCTTCCTTTAGGACCTAAAGTTACTTTTACAGCATTGGCTAGNGCGTCTACNCCTCTTTTAATGCCATCNCGTGCATCTAAATCAAATTCTATTTTTTTTGCCATTTTATTTTAAATTTTNTTATTAAACAATTGCTAGTATGTCGCTTTCTCTCATNATCAGGAAATCNGAACCATCATGTTGNAGTTCATTACCAGCATATTTGCCATAAAGCACATTATCTCCTGCTTTAAGTGTTACAGGGTTTTCAGTTGTTCCGGGNCCTACNGCGACCACCTTACCTTTTTGTGGTTTTTCTTTTGCCGAATCAGGTATNATTATACCNGAAGAAGTTTTNGTTTCTGCAGCAGCAGGTTCGACCAAAACTCTGTCTGCTAAAAGCTGAATNTTNATTTTACTCATTTTTAATTAATTTATTTAATTTTTTNNNTAATGTTTTCACAAATCATGCCAATTAATAAGGTTGTGACAAATTGTNATAATATGGATTANANGCTGACAGCATGACACAAAAATTACTCCTCAGGGATNGCCTCAANAACCTCTGGAATATTTTCNGGTAAGTTTTCNGGNATGATNTCTGGAATNGGTTGATCCAAAGTGTTTTCTTGTAAAAGACGAGAGTCAGAACCTACACTTTTTGTACCAAGGGAAATATTGGACAATAAAATTAGNATTAATAAAAGCCCAGACAATAACCANGTGCTTCGATCTAAAAAATCAGANGTTTTCTGAACCCCACCNATTTGTTGTCCACNTCCTCCNAAAGAGGANGAGAGTCCNCCTCCTTTNGGATTTTGAACCATTACCACNANTACAAGNAGAAAACAAACAAAAATTATTANTGCTATGAAAATCGAAAAACTTCCCATAATATTTTACTGTTGTANCAAACTNTTTATTTTTTGAATTTGCCCTGCAAAGAAAACATTTTTTTCTGGATATTTCAAACTTAAAATCCTGTAGGCTTTAATCGCCATTTTGTACTTTTTTTGTTTGANCAANACCTTTGCTAAAGTTTCNGTCATTAACTCCTTTGANTTAAAGTCTTCATTNAGATCTTTAGGAATAATNTCAGTTTTGCCTNCNGGTGGTATTTTTGGATTAGTTTCTATAAAACGATCTATAATTTGTAATTTATCTCTNAGTGGTTCGTCTTGNTNANATTGNAGAGCGTCAACAGATTGTTTTTTTNTNTGTTCTGTAAATTCAATCCAATCAATAAAACTCAATTTCAAATCTTCTTTNGGAGTANNGTCTTGTGTTTTTTTGGATATGGAAATTTTCAGAGCTTTTTTTTTAATTTTTTCAAGGTGGAAAGTCGGATTNTCATTTTGAATTTTATCAGTTTTTACTTTGATCTGCNCAGATTTTTCATCCATTAATGAGGTGANAGGNNNCTNCTTTTNNATGATTTCTGTTTTCTTANTTGAAATTGTTTTGATTTCNNGAGAGGGCTCTGTTTTTGGTNNGNGTTTAAATNTNGATTCGATATTTTCTATTAAAACTTCTCGGTCAGCAGTATAAAGTGCCAGCTTATTNAANGCAATANTTAAATCATTTTTNTTTTGATCTTTTAAGGATTTGGCNTAAAAAAAGCGGGGCAGTTGGAAATAAGGGTATTTTTCAATTANCAATGCCATCTTAGAAACCAATATTTCNTCTTGAGGATCATAGTTACTAACCANGCTATCAAAGGCTTCNCTNCTAATAGGNCTTACCATTTGGCTAGNGTTTCATTAAAAATATCCTGAGTGATTCTTTCAAAAATTATNTCGTGTGCTTGGCCCTGGATATCATAGAGTTGTTTATCCGCAGCAAAGTCATAAAAAAATGAAAATTGTCTTTCGAAATCATCCTCCTCATTGTTGGTATTGGAATACCGCANNNTTACAGTCATTTTNAGTCGGTTCTGNGCAGCAGTGAGATTGGCAGTAGAGGTCATAGGGGTAATACTATATTGGGTGATTTCTCCTTCATAGACTAAATCTCCNCCAGAATTGACCAAATTTAAATTGGTTTGTCCNAAAATTATGTCTTGTAGGGCCAATGTGAAATCTCTGTCCAATCCNGGNTCAACAGTCGATCCAGGTCGGCTACCCGCTTGGTTTTCGAAATAATTAACTTGAAAATTATTNGCTCCAGCGGGAATAGAAGCTCCAGTAAAAGAGTAAATTCCGCATCCTTCAAACCAGACNAGTGTTANTAAAAAAANATTCGCAAATATTTTATTCATTTTCTTCATCTTGTAGATCAAATTGTTTNATTTTTCGNTAGAGTGTTCTTTCTGAAATACCNAGCTCTTTNGCAGCAATTTTTCTTTTACCGTTGCTTCTTTTTAAAGCCTGTTTGATCATTTCNATTTCCTTNTCTAATAAAGATAAGGGTTCCTCTTCAATTACAGTTTCTGCGTAATCGTATTGGTTGATCGGGGGCGGATTATTTTGCTCNAGAGGTTTANTATCGGGAGTAATAAACTCNACCGCTTTGTTTTCACCCNCTTCATTTCCGTATATTTTTTTAATTAATTCGGGATTATTTTTTTGAACNGATGTCATGTTTTCGTTTACCATCAATTCATGGGTCAGTTTTTTCAAATCATTGAGATCGTTCTTCATGTCAAATAGAACTTTATAAAGGATTTCTCTCTCNGAGGAAAAATCGGCTTCTTTNTTAGAACTATCAATAACAGCNGGCAGTTGAGACCCNATATCTGGAAGATAATTCCGGAGTGTATTTGCATTAAGCACTCTGTTTTTTTCTAAAACTGAAACTTGTTCGGCAATGTTTCTTAACTGACGTATATTTCCATTCCAACGNTATAGTTCCAATATTTTTTGCGCATCATCATCNAGCCTNAGNGTTGGCATTTTNTATTTCTGAGCAAAATCCGAAGCAAATTTTCTGAACAAAAGAGGAATNTCATCTTTTCTTGANCTTAGGGGGGGCAGGTGNATTTCTACNGTACTCAAACGGTAATACAGGTCTTCCCTNAACTTTCCCTTTTTAATTGCNTCATTCATTTTAACGTTGGTCGCCGCCACGATTCTCACATCGGTTTTTTGAACTTTTGAGGAGCCTACTTTCATAAACTCTCCATTTTCNAATATTCTCANGAGCCTCACTTGTGTTGATAGGGGAAGTTCTCCCACTTCNTCAAGAAAAATAGTNCCTCCATTNGCGACTTCAAAATATCCATTTCTGGCGGTTGTGGCCCCAGTAAAAGCCCCTTTTTCGTGACCAAAAAGCTCACTGTCGATTGTTCCCTCNGGAATGGCACCGCAGTTTACAGCAATGTATTTAGCATGTTTTCTGGGNGAAAATTGGTGAATTATTTTAGGAATATTTTCTTTACCTACCCCACTTTCACCTGTTACNAAGACAGAAATTTCTGTACCTGAAACCCTCAGNGCCTTTTCCAAAGCTCTGTTGAGNCCNTCATCGTTTCCAATAACTCCNAAACGCTGTTTAATATGTTGTACCGATTCCATAATATCAGATTGATGNCGAGATGCCNATTGCNGTTCCAATCAAGGTAGCCGAGGTTNCCTCTTTGANCTTAATNTCAACGAAATCTCCTACTTTATAATTTTCTTTTGGGAATACAGCNACGGTATTTTGACTAGTTCTGCCACTCCAAAATTCATTAGATNTTTTTGAGNTTTTNTCAATCAAAACGCATACAATTTTCCCGATAAATTGTTGAGTTCTGTATTCGCTNTGTATTCTTTGTAAATNGATAACCTCTTGAAGCCGTCTTTTTNTAGTAGACTCAGGAATATNATCTTCAATTTTTTTTGCTGCCANAGTACCTGGGCGTTCTGAATAGGCAAACATAAATCCAAAATCATATTTAACATACTCCATTAAGCTGAGTGTGTCTTGATGATCTTGTTCTGTTTCTGATGGAAAACCANAGATCATATCATGAGATATACCACAATNGGGAATGTGTTTTTTNATNTTATCGATCAATTTGAAATAATNCTCTCGAGTATGTTGGCGGTTCATCNTCTCAAGTATATCATTGCTGCCAGACTGAACAGGAAGATGAATATAGTTACAAATGTTATCATGTTTTGCCATGGTATGNATCACGTCAAGGGACATGTCTTGAGGATTAGAAGTAGAGAAACGTATCCGCATTTTGGGTTGAGCAGTGCCNACCAATTCCAAAAGCTTNGAAAANTTTACNGCAGTTTTCTGTTGAAGTGAGCTCGCCTTTGAAAAGTCTTTTTTCAATCCTCCTCCATACCAAAGATAACTGTCTACGTTTTGACCTAAGAGTGTAATTTCTTTNTAACCTTTTTGATAGAGTTCATTAACTTCTTTNANNATACTTTTAGGGTCGCGGCTTCGTTCTCTTCCNCTTGTAAAGGGNACAACGCAGAANGTACACATATTGTCACAGCCCCTAGTGATGGTTACAAAAGCACTTACACCATTNGAGGCGAGCCTTACTGGAGCNATATCACCATAGGTTTCTTCTTTGGAAAGGATAACATTGACTGCCTCTCTTTCGGCTNCTNCCTCTTTGAGTAAATTAGGGATGTCCTTNTANGCATCAGGGCCCACTACCAAATCCACCATTTTTTCTTCTTCCAATANTTTGTGTTTCAGGCGCTCTGCCATNCAACCCAGNACACCAATTTTGAGGTNTTTATTNTTATGTTTGAGCCNATTAAAAAGCTTTAGTCTTTTTCTTACGGTTTGTTCGGCTTTTTCTCTAATGGAGCAGGTATTGACCAATACCAATGTGGCATTTTTTGGAGAATCCGTCAACTTATAGCCATGCTTATTTAGTATAGAAGCTACAATTTCACTATCAGAAAAATTCATCTGACAACCGTAAGACTCAATGTAGAAATGCTTTTGATGTCTTGACGGTGTTTTTTTTCCATTCGACAAAACAACAGTTTCATTTAATAAATCCTCCTTTGTCAAGGGAGCGCCGTCAAAAGCATAGGGATTTTTTACTGAGTTATTTGCCATTAAATGGAATATAAAATAATTATCTGCAAATATAACTAAAACTGCCTTTTTGTCATGTTTGCGTTGATGTTAAATTTCTAAATATTATTATAAGCTGACTGTAATCATGAGTTGACAAATTATTTTTAGCGTTATATATTTTATAATTTGGTTTTCTGTCATTCTTGAGCCCTTTATTTGGGTTTAGAATCTATGGTTTCGGGTTCAATCCATTCTTTCGCGTCTGCAAATTGCGGACCTAAACCTTTTGGCTTTCTTCGTGCATCAGCAATCCGCTTTTCGATAATAAGGATTAATGAGTCCTTAATTTTTTTATAATTTAATTTACCAGCAAGATTGTGAAGTTCTTCTTTATCATATGTATGATCATATAATTCGTATCCCTCTATTCCTTTTTCACCCCATTGAGTCAACCTGTAACGATCTGTTTTGATAGAGTAACCTTGGGTCTTGGTACTATTTCCAGTGAAAACCCCAAGTTCTGTTAGTGCGCTGTTTCTTACTCTAGCCGAGGAGTCTGCAAGTATAGGTGCAAAACTCTTTCCNGAGACAAATTCTGGGGCATCCAATCCAAGTACNTCCATAATTGTAGGATANAGATCAACCAATTCGATAGGGGCNTCCATTATTTTTTGATTTTTATTNATTCCTGGCCCAGCTANTATAAGTGGAACTCGGGTTGCATTATCGAATAGGGTACGTTTTTGCCAATGCCCATGTTCACCAAGNTGGTANCCATGATCAGAGGTAAAAATTACTACTGTATTTTTATCCAAGCCAGTGGATTTAAGTTTGTCAAGTACACGACCCACCTGNGCATCAACAAAACTAGTTGTNGCATAATAAGCNTCTTTGATGGTTTTGGCTAAATTTTTATCAAGATTATTTTGTTCTGCTTTTTCCCTAACACTANTGGCTGCAGGACGAGGAAGAGTTTTCAANTAGTNATCAGAAGACTGAGGGATTTCCAATTTATCTNGATCATATAGATCATAATATTTTTTGGGAGCTACATAGGGTGTGTGNGGTCTGTAAAGTCCAAAAGCTAGAAAAAAGTTTTCNCCACTNTCAGCAAATTGGTCTAAAAANTTAATGGTTTCTGTGGCCCCAATTCCATCAGTTTGTTCTTCANCGATNCCGTCNGCAACGAGCCAACTCAAAGTGCCTCCGTATGCCCTTGGTTTGAGGGTATTGANTTTATATTCTTCAATTTTGTCTCTACCATAAGGATTTACCGTCTGNTGCCAAGTATAATTATCATCGTGTCCAGCAGTTCCAATATCCCTAGGATTGTTATAGTGAAAAATTTTCCCTACTCTAATGGAGTGGTAATTTTCCTGAATGAGTCTTTGACCTATCGTAATTACTTTNGGTAAAGCTTGCCTAAGATAAATTCTCAATTTTTTAATGTTGGTCTGGTCAGGATATAATCCGGTCATCATGGAAGCTCTTGATGGGGCACACCACGGGTATTGATTATGAGCNTTGCCAAAAAGAACACCTNTTTGNGCTAGNTTGTCAATATTGGGGGTNAAAATCTGAGTGTTACCGTAAGCTCCGATATCACAATTTAAATCATCTGAAATAATAAAAAGTACGTTTAGTCTTTGATTTTCAGCTTTAGTTTGGGCATTTAAAAAAGCACAAACCATCAGAAAAAAAAATAGTGTTTTGGGTAGATTCATAAAAATTGAATTACGTTCATTTTGATACTAAAATTAAAAATTAATATNAGAGTAAAATANTNTATNTAGGAGTGTTAAAAAAAAACTACATAATTTTGTTTTCGAAAATTTCAATCTATGGCCAGTAATCTTGTAATCGTTGAATCACCTGCTAAAGCAAAAACNATTGAAAAATTTCTGGGNAAAGATTTTAAGGTTGCCTCCAGTTACGGGCACATTGCAGATTTACCNTCTAATGAGTTGGGAGTTGATGTTGAAAAGGATTTTTCGCCCAAATACATTNTTTCNTCTGAAAAAAAGAAAGTGGTCAGTGAGCTNAAGTCATTGGTAAAAAAAATGAAAACNGTNTGGTTGGCCAGTGANGAAGACCGAGAGGGNGAGGCAATAGCATGGCACCTTGCNAATACGTTANATTTGAAATCAGACAATACCAAAAGGATTGTTTTTAATGAAATTACCAAAGCCGCTATTTTGGATGCCATAGAAAAGCCNAGGGANATTAATTATGATTTGGTCAATGCTCANCAAGCGAGACGGGTTCTCGATCGATTGGTAGGTTATGAACTTTCNCCTGTATTATGGCGAAAAGTTAAAGGAGGTTTGTCGGCTGGAAGAGTCCAATCAGTATCGGTAAGACTCATTGTAGAACGTGAAAGAGAGATCAAAGCTTTTGTTCCACAGCAAACTTTTAAAATACTGGTTATTTTTTCTACCCAAGAAAATAAATTTATCAGTGCTTACCTTCCCAAAACATTTGACTCCTTTGAGGTTACAGAGGTGTTTTTAAATCGAAATAAGTTAGCAGAATTTTCGGTAGATGCCATAGAAAAAAAGCCAGTATCAAAAAGTCCTACTGCCCCATTTACCACCTCAACACTTCAGCAAGAAGCATCTAGGAAACTTTTTTTCTCAGTAAGTAAAACCATGAATGTGGCCCAGCGATTGTACGAGGCAGGTCTTATTACTTACATGAGAACAGACAGTGTCAATTTNTCNAAGGANGCACAAAAAGGTGCCTTNAAGCAGATTGAATCTCTTTATGGAGNGGCCTACAAAAAACCCAGACAATACAGAGTAAAAAGTAAGGGAGCTCAAGAAGCTCACGAAGCAATAAGACCTACTGATTTCAGCAGGGCAAAAGTTAATATGGATTACGATCAATCTAGATTGTATGAACTGATATGGAAAAGGGCCATTGCTTCTCAAATGAGTGATGCTAAACTAGAACGTACCCAATTCAAAATCGCAGCCAGTACTCACCAAGAGAAATTTATTGCTAAAGGTGAGGTCATTACTTTTGACGGATTTCTAAAAGTCTATTTAGAAGGTGTCGATGAAGAGTCTGATGAACAGAATAGTTTGTTGCCAGCTGTAAAAAAAGGGGAGCTACTCCAGCTTAAATCTATGGAAGCCAACCAAAGATTTTCTCGTCCACCTTATCGTTTTACAGAGGCATCACTCGTAAAAAAATTAGAGGAATTAGGTATAGGACGTCCCTCCACTTATGCCCCAACAATATCTACCATTCAAAACAGAAAGTATATTGAAAAGGGGACTTCTGAGGGAGAAACGAGAACTTATACCCAATTACAGTTGGTCAATAATGTAGTGACTACAAAATCTTTAAAAGAAAAGGTAGGGGCAAATAAAGGAAAGTTAATTCCAACAGATGTTGGTATCATTGTCAATGATTTCTTGGTTGCCAATTTTAAAAACATTTTGGACTATAGTTTCACTGCTAAAGTGGAGCAAAGTTTTGATCAAATTGCAGAGGGCACAGAAAACTGGACAAGTATGATCAAAGGATTTTACGATAGTTTTCACAAAACAGTAGATTTTGTAAAGGAAAATGCCACAAGGGAGTCAGGTGAGCGTGTCTTGGGGAATGACCCTAAATCGGGCAGGGTAGTAAAGGTAAGGTTAGGACGCTTTGGTCCTATTGCTCAAATCGGTGAGCCTGAAGACGAGGAAAAACCTGTTTTTGTAAGTTTATCCCCGGGACAAAAGTTAGAATCCCTTCAACTTAATGAAGCATTAAAGTTGTTTAAATTACCGAAATCAATTGGTATTTATGAGGGTCATGAAGTAATTGTAAACAATGGAAGGTTTGGCCCTTATGTAAAGTTTCAAGATATGTTTGTTTCTTTGCCCGAGGGAGAAGATCCAGTGTCGGTAGAATTAGAAAGAGCCATCGCGCTCATTCAGGAAAAACGAACTGTAGATGCACCCATTTACACTTTCGATCGACTTCCCGTAACAAAAGGAAAAGGACGTTTTGGCCCCTTTTTAAAATGGAATGGCCTATTTATTAATGTCAAAAAAAAATATGATTTTGANAACCTAACAANTGACGATATTGAAACTTTGATTAAAGATAAAATTCAAAAGGAAAAAGAAAAACTCATTACAGAATGGCCNAAGGAAGANATTAGAATAGAAAAGGCAAGGTGGGGGAGANACAATATTATTAAGGGCATTAAAAAGGTGGAAATTGGAAAGGATATTGATCCAACCAAAATAACNCTTGAGACAGCAAAGCAATACTTAAATCTCAAAACGNCCAAAAAGAAAAAATGAGCCTTGAATCTNTAATCCCTGTTTCTGANGAGGCACTCTCGTCGATGGTATTAAATCCCAATCAGGCTTTAGGAAAGAACATTGAAATTCATACAGCCCAGNAGGGTTTACCTGAACTAGACGNTTGNAGTATAGGAATAGTAGGACTNTCTGAAATCAGAAATTCTTTCTTCCCNANTTCAACATATAAGCTTGCTGANTTCAGGAAATATTTTTATNGTCTTTTTCCTGGAAATTGGAATTTTAAAATTTGTGACTTGGGAAATTTACCTGATGGGAACACTCCTGAGGACACTTATTATGCACTNAAGGAAATTTGCATACACCTTCGTCAACTTAATATTGTAAGCATTTTTTTAGGNGGNAGTNANGATCTTATTTTCCCAATNTATCAGTCTTACCAAGCNAATAANCAATTGGTAAACATTGTTTCNGTAGACAATCAGTTTGATTTTTCTCAGGAGGAGGAATTAATTTCAGGGAGGTCATACATGAGTAGAATCATTATGGAACAGCCCAATTTTTTGTACAATTTCACCAATCTTGGTTACCAAAGCTATTACANAGCCCANGAGGAATTAGATTTGATGGAGAAACTTCATTTNGATTCACTNAGGTTGGGAGCTTTGTTGGANGATATTTCCAAGTCTGANCCTTTTTTTAGAGATGCTAATATTGCTGGATTTGATATGAAATCATTGAGCTGGCAGGCGATTAATCATCCTTNCGCTAGCCCGAATGGAATTGATGCAAGATCTATTTGTGCTCTTGCTCGATANGNAGGAATTAGTGANAAAATGGAAGTTTTTGGTGTATTTGAGCANTTNAATACGANTGTTTNTCACCAATTATTGGCACAAGTTGTTTGGTATTTTATTGAAGGCTTCAGCNGTAGATTTGATGAGTATCCAGTTTTGACAAGTACTGGTTTCACTCGATATACAGTNGCNTTATTGGATATTGAAATGGTTTTTTATCAGAGTGAAAAAAGCAATNGATGGTGGATTGAAATAATAAATCAAAGCTATCTGAATAATAAAAATAAAACAACTGCGTTATTACCATGCACGCATCAAGATTATTTGGANGCATGCAATGATAAAATACCCGATAAGTGGTGGAAGGCGACNAAAAGAATTTAATAAAACTNATGATTAATTTATCCTTATTTTTGTNTTTATTANCATTGGGTTGTGTAGTTTTTGATTGAGAAACATTATTACAGTGAAAAAATATTTAGTTTTACACTTAACGATTAAACGATTTCTTTCCCCTTTTGTGATGAAAAGTTCTCTGCTACTNTTAATTGTAATNCTNACTGTTTNNGGCTGTGGCAAGAAAAACAGAGGNGAACTGATNGGGGTAAAACAAAAGAANTGGTTTCCTGAAAAACCTTACGGAATGACNCTTATTGAAGGAGGTGCATTCATCATGGGAAAATCCGATGAAGATGTTGCTCGNTTAAATGACGCTGCAGCAAGAACTGTTACTGTTCCCTCCTTTTANATGGATGAAACNGAAATAACCAACGCNGAGTACCGCCAGTTCGTTTATTGGGTAAAAGATTCTGTAACCATGGCATTATTAGCCAGAAAGGCGGATGAACTTGAATTGGGTGAAGAAAATAAAGATGGTATAGGAGANTTTTCATTTAAAGATGCTGATACCTCNAAACTTAGTGAATTTCAAAAATACATGCGAACCAATTATTATGATTTGAGTGAAGACATGTATGCAGGAAGACCACTTAATTGGGATAATGATGTTTATTGGGATACTGGAGATTATCCTGACCAAGCATACTCNGAAGTTTTGGACTCTATGTATCTGCCTCCAGACTTNTGGTATAATGGTGAAATGAAAATAGATGTTACTAAATTAGTTTATAAATATACNTGGTTTGACGCAGAGGCTGCCGCTGCTGAATCAAAGAGAACCCGCCAACAATTTATCAATCGTAAACCATTTATAAAGCANGAACAAATTCAAATTTATCCTGATACAACNGTTTGGATTAAAGATTTTATTTATTCNTANAATGAGCCAATGCACAACGAGTATTTCTCACACCCAGCTTTTCAAGATTATCCTGTGGTAGGAATTTCATGGANGCAAGCAGTCGCTTTTTGTAATTGGAGNACACATTATAAAAATAGCTATCAAAAATCTAAAGGAGATCCTTTNGTTAATAATTTTAGATTACCCAGTGAGGGGGAGTGGGAATATGCTGCTCGNGGNGGAATTCCCTCTGGAACTTATCCTTGGGGTGGACCTTACCTATTAAACGACAGAGCCTGTTTTTTAGCTAANTTCAAACCNNTNAGGGGAGATTACGCCGCNGACCAAGCAGTTTACACNGTAGAGGCTAAATCNTATTTACCCAATGACTANAATCTTTATAATATGGCGGGTAANGTTTCNGANTGGACAAGTTCATCTTATGACTCAGGTGCNTATGAGTACGTTGCTTCTCTGAACCCCAANATGTCAATNCAAACTGAATCTCGGAAGGTTGTCAGAGGAGGTTCTTGGAAAGATGTAGCTTATTTTTTGAGNGTAAGTTCAAGAGACTACGAATATTCNGATACTGCTAGAAGCTATATCGGTTTTAGGACTGTTCAAGATTATCTTGGAACTTCTAAGGTTAAAATCAAATAAATTTATATTTTTAATTNTCATAACTATAATACTATACTAAAATGAATGACAAATTATTGAAAAAAAGATTAAGAGGAAAAGTAGCTATGCATATGCTATTTGGATTAGGAGGTGCAGTGGTAATTATTGGAGCACTTTTCAAGATTCTTCACNTNGAAATAGGTCCAATTACTGGGGGATTGGTTCTAGGGTTAGGTCTCGGAACAGAGGCNCTAATTTTTACAGTAGCTGCCCTCAATACAGGTGAAATTAANGAAGAACATGATGACTNTGTAAAGAAAGTTAAGGGCGGACCTTCAAAAGCTGCTCCTAAAACAGGTGANGAAGGACTTTCNTCTAAAATTGATGAAATGCTTAAAGAGGCNAAACTTGATGTTGCGTTGATGAATAACTTAACAAAAAGNATAAAAAACCTTGAAGCTTCAGCTCAAGCNCTGTCTCCTGCCGCTGAGGCTGCTTCNTCATCTGAATCNTANAGCCAACAGTTGGTAGTCGCNTCNCAAAAATTGGAACANCTTAATCAAGTTTACGCAGAGCAAGTAAATTCTGCNGGAAACAANACTGCTTTCAATGAGAAAGTNGCTGAAAATGCAGATAAGCTCAAANAACAGATGGAAGCTTTATCTTCCAATTTAGCTGCGTTAAATCAGGTTTACAACGGTATGCTTAATGCAATGAATAAAAACTAGATTAAAAGATGGCTGGAGCTAAAGAAACACCCAGGCAAAAACTTATTAGCTTGATGTATTTGGTATTCATCACNATGCTTGCTTTGAATGTAAGNAAGGAAGTATTNGATGGATTTGGCCAGATGTACGAAAAAATTAGTGATGCAAATGAAAGGGTAGACGAAAGTAACATTAATATTTTCGAGAACATAAAAGTTAACGCTGANGAAAAAGGTGGCAAATGGNTAGGACACCTTAGGACTGCTANTGAAATTAAAGANGAATCGGATGAATTCTATGATAAAATCTCTGAAATNATGAATACNATTACTGAAAAGCAAAGAGAAAAAGATCCTGANTTGAAAGAGTANGCTCAAATGGATAAAGGAGAAGCTTTGGATGTAATTTTCTTTAAAGAAGGTGGNGGAGAAGCAGCTCAAGAATTTTTAGANATNATCAATACCTACAAAATGCATGTNATACAAGTTTTNGGTAGTCAGTATCCTGAGTATATTGAAATGGTTGAAGCACGCTTTTTTACAGGTGATGAAAATGGNAATATANAAAATAGAGATGGAATGGATCAGCCTTGGCTAAATTCAAACTTTCAAGGTTTTCCATTGGTCTCATCTCTTGCTAAATTTTCCATGATGCAAAATGATATNNGACAAACAGAACATGACGTGTTTGCAACTCTAATGGGNAAAGAGTTGAAGATGTCTTCAAATGTAAACNAGNCTAATTATATAAGTTTATTGAAAACCGAAAAAGGNGCATATTATCANGGTGAAACATTTGATGGAAGTGTAGTTTTGGGTCGAAAAGGTGGGGCTCAAAACCCAAACCGTGTTGATTTAAAAATAGATGGAAGGCCTCTAACAGATAATGATTATGATTTAATTGCTGGGGGAATAAAACTCAAAGTCAGTGCAGGTAGTCCTGGGGACCACGAAATCAGTGGAAACTTGGTTTTCCTGAATGAGGGTGTTGAGTCCAAAATNCCTGTAAACCAATCATATGCAGTAATATCAAAACCTAATTCTGCAGTAATTTCTGCGGATAAGATGAATGTTGTTTACCGAGGTGTGGAAAATCCAATGACAATATCAATCCCTGGTATTCCAGACAATAAAGTATCTGCTTCTGCCCCTGGTTTAAGAAAAGCTAGGGGAAGTAAGTACAATATGATTCCTGGAAAAGGTAGAGAGATTAAAATTTCTGCCAGTGGAACACTACCCGATGGGCAAAGGGTTACAACCACAACCAAATTTAGAATTAAAGATATTCCAGCTCCTCAAGGGACAGTCAGAAAACAATCAGGATCTATCACTATTCCCAAGTCCAGTTTGGAAATATCAAGTATAGGCGCAGTATTAGAAGATTTTGATTTTGATATTACCCTTAAAACAGTAAGCTTTAAATTTAAAGTTCCTGGACAACCTACAATTAGTATAAATGGAAGCAGGTTGGACGCTAGAGCCAAGAGTGCTTTAAGACGAGCTAAGGCAGGGCAGTCAGTTCAGATATTTGATATTAAAGTTGTCAATCCAAAAAATCCTTCTTATAAATTTAAGAAGATTTCACCTGTAATTTGTCAGTTGGTCAATTAATTTTTTAAGTCATGAGCCGAGCTTTTAAATTGTTTTCATTTTTTATTCTATTCCAAGTGGGAGTTAATTCCATTAATGGACAAGCCAATCTATTGAATGCCAGAGTACCTCAAGATGTAGGTGAACTTAATGATCAGCAGTTAGAAGCAAACGATGAGACTCCCATGGCTTACGGATTTGTTGACGACCGTGATGTAATGTGGTCTAAAACTGTATGGGAAATAATCGACTTAGATGAAAGAATTAATTTCCCGTATTATTATCCTACTGATACCTTAAATTTAGGCCCTGACAGAAGATCGCTTTTTGATGTGCTAAAAAAGAATCTCAGCAATAGTAATATTAAAGAAGTTTATAAATCTGCTTACTTTCAAGAGAAACTTACTTATGAGGAAATTCAAGAGCGATTGGTGGCTGTTGACACTACCGATGCAGGTTATGAACAGTTTAATGCTGACGGATTTGTCGATGCTCAATTTATAGAGCGTAGAAGAATCACCGCTGCGGAAATTAGACAATACAAAATCAAAGGTACGTGGTACTTCGATAAGCGACTGGGTGAACTTAAATATCGTTTACTTGCGGTTTGTCCTGTAGCGCCCGATGTAGCTGTTAAGACACTTGCGGGGGAAGAAGAAGATTTGGTTGAACTTTTTTGGGTTTGGTTCCCTGATGCTAGATCATCGTTAAATAACAATAAGGTTTTCAACAGCAGAAATTCCTCTCAGCCCATTACATACGACCATATGCTAAATTCTAGAAGGTTCAATTCTATAATCTACAAGGAAGAAAATGTATATGAGGATAGAGAGGTTAAAGACTACATCTATGAGGATGCATTGAGAATGTTGTTAGAATCTGAGAGAATCAAATCTGTCATTCGAGATTATGAACAAGATATGTGGAACAACTAAATAGAAATAACAATAAATTTAAAGCGTTATCCGTTGGATAACGCTTTTTTATTTTATGAAAGTAGATACTTTGATAGTAGGTTTTGGAATTGTGGGTTTAAATTTTGCCGAACAATTACGACAACATAATAAAAGTTTCCTCGTAATATCTCCCCTTGATGAAAGTGCATCACATCTGGCGGCTGGGATTCTCAATCCTACCGTTTTAAAACGGCTCAATCCTGTTTGGAAAGCCGAGGAGTTTTTAAACCTCGCTCTATCGTCATATAAAAATTTGGAGATTTTAGTTGGAGAAAAAATTTTTCACGATCTGCCAATTTACAGAATTTTAAATAANATACAAGAACAAAATGAATGGCGTGTTGCNGCTTCCAAGCCANAGCTCGAAAAGTATTTGAGNGCAGAATTGATACCAANAGAGAAACAGCCTCAAATCAATGCCCCATTCGCTTACGGTAAGGTAANCCNNAGTGCTAGAGTAGACAATAAAANACTCTTGACTCATTACATCAATAAGATTATTCCCAANCAATTTTTAGNGGAAAAATTAGATTATACATCACTANTAATNCAAAAGGAATTTATACAATACAAAAATATTAAAGCNAAAAAAATAGTGTTTTGTGAGGGTTTTCACGCTCACAAAAACCCNTATTTTAAATACNTACCCTTGATTGGTTCCAAGGGNGAAATTCTTGTTATCAANTGTGAATCTCTTACTAAGGAAGTCATTTTTAAAGGNCCGATTTTTTTGTCNCCNATNGNGGANCATCGATTCTGGGTTGGAGCTACTTTTGAGAGAGAAGATAAAACCACCAATACATCCGAAAAAGGAAAAAAATGGTTGCTCTCNAAGTTGANTCAATTTCTNAANCTCCCATTNCAAATTCTTGATCACAACGCTCAGATTAGGGCAACGGTNNTAGACAGGAGACCTTTATTGGGTCAACATCCNCAATATGACAATTTATATATTTTGAATGGAGTGGGAACCCGAGGTGTTCTCATGTCTCCTTTATTATCCGACTGGCTTTTTGATTNNATAGAAAATAACACAAAACTCCCTCNNGAGGTCGATATAAAACGTTTTGAAAATAAGTATTTTCGCAAATGAAAAATTAATCTATGCTTGACGTTCAAAATTTAGGGGTTTCTTTTGGNGGAGAAGTGNTGTTTGAAAGTCTNTCTTTNAGAATTGGTCNAGGAGATCGCATCGGNCTTATTGGTAAAAATGGTTCAGGAAAAANTACTTTTCTTAAANTATTGGCTGGNGAAAATAATCCTTCAACAGGNGGACTTTCANTTGAAAAAAATGCCACNATAGGATATTTACCCCAAGAGTTGGAGGTAGAAAANTCCAGAACCGTATTAGAGGAAACATTCNNGGCTTTCCCAAAATTNTTAAAAAATCAATCNCGACAAGANGAANTCAGCGCACTACTAAATACCCGAACTGATTTTGAAAGTNATNACTACCANGAGCTCATTGAGGAACTAAGTGATCTNGGTAGTGAATTCGAAGTATTGGGGGGCTATCAATACAAAGCCCAATCAGAAAAAATATTGGCAGGNCTAGGATTCACCACCAANGATTTTGATCAACTAACNTCGACCTTTTCTGGAGGCTGGCGCATGCGTATCGAATTGGCTAAAATTCTACTTAGATCCCACGATCTTTTATTACTTGATGAACCAACCAACCATTTGGACATTGACTCTATAGAGTGGNTGGAGCAGTTTCTGATGAAATATAAAGGTTCAGTTGTCTTGGTTTCTCANGANGTTATGTTTTTAGATCAAGTCACCAATAGGACAATTGAGATTGTNAATAAGCGACACTTTGACCTGAAAAAACCTTACTCCATATTTATGAGTTTAAGNAAGGAAATGCGCATNCAACAGAAGGCCGCCCANAAAAACCAAGAAAAGCAAATCCAACAAACTGAAAAGNTAATTGAGCGGTTTCGTGCCAAAGCCTCAAAAGCAAGTATGGCACAATCGTTGATTAAGAAACTCGATAAANTAGAGCGTATTGAAATNGATGCNGAGGANACCGANNCCATGAAACTNAAATTTCCAGTGGCCTTTCAGCCTGGAAAAATGATTTTTGAAACCAAAGAATTGGCTAAGAGTTATGGGGATAAAAAAGTATTGAATGGCGTAGACCTCTATATCGAGCGGGGNACCAAATTAGCATTCGTAGGTCAAAATGGTCAAGGAAAGTCAACCCTGGCAAAATTAGTTGTATCTATCATCCAAGGAACAGGAGAACTTCGGTTTGGACAAAATGTTAAAATAGGGTATTTTGCCCAGAATCAATCTGAGACCCTAGAAGCTTCAAAGACGGTCTTAGANGTTGTTCAGGATGCGGCTAAAGCNGAGAATAGAACTAGGGTCAGAGACATTCTTGGGGCTTTCCTATTTAAAGGCGATGCAGTAGAAAAAAAAGTGAGTNTCCTGTCTGGTGGAGAGCGCAACCGNTTGGCACTTTGTAAACTNCTTCTTGAACCTTTTAATNTCTTNGTAATGGATGAGCCCACTAACCATTTGGATATTCAATCCAAAAAGATTTTGAAAGAAGCACTNATTCAATTTGATGGAACACTTTTATTGGTGTCCCACGATCGAGATTTCTTATCGGGNNTTTGTCATCAAGTTTTAGAGTTTAAAGACGGTAAAACTAAACTTTACCTTGACGATGTAAATACCTANCTTGAAAATAAAAAATTAGATTCTCTAAAACAATTAGAAAAGNTTCAGCGGAAAGCTAAATCNAATNCACCCAAGCAAAATGATTATTACCTTCNAAAAAAGAAAAAATCGTTAAAAAATAGACTTAGCAAGGAAGAAGANNAGATTGTCACTTTAGAGAGAGANATTAAGGCCATTGATCTTGAGTTGGAGATTAATTATGATCAGACCANAAGNANCCCTAATTTTTTTGACNACTACCAGAATAAGAAAAAAAGATTGTCACANCATATGAATAAATGGGAGGAAATCTTTGCTGCATTGGAAAATATAAATGAAAACTAATGTTTGAANACTTTTTTCANTGTCCTTATTGTTGGGAGGAANTATCCATGTTNTTGGACCCTTCTTTNAGCAGAACGGAATATNTCGAAGATTGTGAAATCTGNTGCCATCCCATCAATGTGGTTTATNGTTTTGAGAATCAGAACTTGATCCATTTTNAAGCACAAAATCNAGANGAGGATTATTAATNTAGAGTGTCTGTAGGTAGCGTTCTGCATCCAGAGCCGCCATACAACCNGTACCAGCTGCTGTCACTGCCTGTCGGTATTCTTTNTCNTGAACATCTCCAGAAGCAAATACGCCNGGCATATTGGTNTTAGTTGANTTNCCATTCGTAATTAGGTAACCGTCATNGTCCATATCTAATTGACCCTGAAAAATNTCTGTATTAGGTATGTGACCNATGGCGATAAANAGTCCNGTAATTTTTATTTCCTCCTTTTCCCCTGACTGGTTATTGAAAACTCTCAGTCCCTCTACCACTTGATCTCCNAATACTTCATCTATCTCATNGTTGTAACGCAAATCAATATTGGGTGTATTGGTTACACGATGCTGCATNGCTTTGGAGGCCCTCATTTTGTCTTTTCTTACGAGCATGGTCACCTTAGAACATATATTAGCCAAATAGGTNGCTTCCTCTGCTGCNGTATCNCCNCCNCCCACAATCGCCACATCCTGTCCTTTNAAGAAAAAACCATCGCAAACGGCACAAGCTGATACGCCACCCCCTCTTAGTTTTTGCTCACTNGGTAATCCCAAATATTTTGCCGAGGCTCCAGTNCTTATGATAATNCTGTCCGCGTGAATCTCGGTGCCGTCCTCANCAAAAGCTTTGTGGGTGCCTCCCACCTCTTTTGAAAATTCTACNTGNTTTATATGACCGATCCTCACNTCNGTACCAAAACGTTCAGCTTGTTTTTGTAGCTCTACCATCATGGTAGGGCCNTCNACACCNTCAGGATAACCNGGAAAGTTGTCTACCTCGGTGGTGGTAGTCAATTGCCCTCCGGGTTCCATTCCAGTNTAAAGTAGGGGTTTAAGGTCTGCTCTNGCAGCATAAATTGCGGCAGTANATCCNGCAGGACCNCTACCAATAATTANTGTTTTNACTTTGTCCATTNNAATACAAAAATAAATNCAAAATNGGTAAAAAAAAACNTTAGTTAATATNTAATGATAAGTCAAATTATTTTATTTTAANNTATANTTTATTNATTTGAAAAACCTAAAATTTGATTNTNGAAANTATTTTTTTAAAACTTGTNCTNATATGTCTTCNAAAANNATAGGACTGTNTTTAGGCCCTNNGNTGTTTTTTTCAACGTTTTTCTTTTTTAATCCNGTTGGTTTAAATGACCCCTCAAGAGCTGTTTTGGCGTCGTCNCTGTGGATTGCNATTTGGTGGATNACCGAGGCACTNCCTATCTCTGTNACTGCGTTACTTCCTATTATTATATTTCCTCTGTCGGGNGGGATGGATTTGGCAACGACTTCNGCTGCTTTCGGACATAAGTTTGTTTTCTTGATCATGGGTGGATTTATCATTGCTATTGCAATNGAAAAATGGAACTTACACAAGCGGATTGCTCTTAATATAATTTACTATATCGGCACTGATGTCAAAAAAATCATTTTAGGATTTATGGTNGCCACTGCCTTTCTTTCCATGTGGATTTCCAATACCGCTACCTCTGTGATGATGCTTCCNATAGGGATTGTCATTATCAAGCAATTNAAATNTAATCCAAATACTAATACTGANGAAAACTTAATCTTTGCAAAAGCCTTGATGCTTTCCATTGCTTATAGCGCATCTATTGGTGGCATTGCGACTTTGATCGGTACACCCCCAAATATGGTAATGGCGGGTATTATTGCTCAGACCTACAATTATGAAATTTCATTTTTAGAGTGGTTTGTTTTTGGTTTTCCAGTCATGTTGCTCCTGCTTTTTATTTGTTGGTTGTATTTGACCCATTGGGCTTTTTCTTTTAAGCAAAAAAGTTTTCCAGGAGGTAGAGAAGAAATTTCAAGGTTGAAAAACGAACTCGGTAAGATTAGTTATGAGCAGAAAATTGTTGCCATTGTATTTGTCTTGGCAGGCATCTGTTGGATATCGAGATCTTTTTTATTGCAAAAAATTTTTACATCCATAGACGACGCCATAATAGCAATCTTTTTTTCTCTTTTACTATTTGTATTCAATTCAAAAAAAGAAAATGAAAAAATACTTAAATGGAGAGAAGCAGTCAAAATACCTTGGGGAATTTTATTGCTCTATGGTGGCGGGATGTCATTGGCCAAGGCTTTTGAAAGTAGTGGATTGGCCACCTGGATTGGAGGTCAGATGGATGTCTTCGGAGCTTTTCCATTGTTTATTTTATTGATTCTTACGGTAACAGCCATCAACTTCTTAACGGAGGTTACTTCTAACTTGGCGACTACTGCTATGTTGTTGCCTGTTATGACTCCTTTAGCTTTAGAATTTGATTTACACCCTTTTGTATTGATGACTGCTTCGGCTGTTGCTGCTTCGTGTGCTTTTATGTTGCCCGTGGCTACTCCACCTAATACGGTAGTTTTTGGTTCGGGTTATCTCAGAATACCTGACATGGTTAAAAAAGGATTTTTTTTAAATCTTATTTCTATAATAACCATTGTATTGATGGTCTATTTTCTGCTTCCTGCTTTGTGGAATTTGGTTCCCAAAAAATTTCCAGTCGAATTTTTAAACTAAGTTTTTCCTTAGTTGATAGGGAGTCTCACAGCACATTTGTTCCATGACTTGAGTTAACTGAGCCTTCAGGATTGAGATAGTGTGATCGCCTCCTCTTTTTCCCAAAGCAGATACTCCATACATAAAACTTCGCCCAAGGAAAGTAAAGTCTGCTCCCGATGATAGCGCCCGACCTATATCAGCCCCCCCACGAATACCACTGTCCATCATAATTTTGATTTGATCTTGGTATTTGGGGGCGATTGTTTGAAGAGATTTAATGGTTGCTTGTCCCATATCTACTTGTCTTCCTCCGTGATTAGAAATTATTATGCCATCTAAGCCCAATCTGATCGCTGTTTCTACATCTGCCGCTGATTGAACTCCCTTTATTACTAATTTACCTTTCCACATGTCCCTCAATTTTTTCACCTTTTCTTCATTGAGTCGACCTTCAAAGGTAGCATCCATAAATTTAGCAAGCTGACTCAAATTAAGGTTTTTAGGCATATATGGTTTCAGTACTTCAAAACTGGGTTGACCGTTGATCAGTGTCCTCAGAGCCCATTCGGGTCGTTTCATAACTCTGATGATATTCTGAAGAGTAATTCTAGGAGGCATTGATAAACCATTTCGGATATCTCTTGGCCGATATCCAAATGATGGTACATCAGAGAGAATTATAAGGACAGGACAGTCCACTGCATCAATTCTTTTTAACAGATTTTTAGTCACCTTTTCTTCAGCAGGATGATAAAGTTGAAACCAGGCCCTGCCTTCTGTAATTTTAGCAATTGTTTCAATACTGGCTGTGGTAACAGTACTGAGTACAAAAGGTATATTGTGTTCAAAAGCAGCTTTAGCTAAAATTTCAGGGGACTTAGGCCACATTAANCCTTGTAATCCTATTGGTGAAATTCCAAAAGGAGCATCATATTTATATCCAAATAACTCTGTTTTCAAGTCCGCTCCCCTGAAGGGGACCAAGTAGCGTGGCTTCATTTCTACTTTCCGAAGTTCGTTTGTATTTTTATGAAGACTNATATCCTCGTTGCAACCACCTTCCAAATATTCAATTGCGAATTTAGGAATCTTTTTTCTGGCTTTTAACCTCAAGTCTTCTATAGATGGATAGCTTGGATTGTAATTAATTGCTTTGGACATTTATTATTTAATTTAATTATTAAATTCTCCCTTTATNATATAAGTACCCGCTTTGTACTCNCCTAGNTTNCNTAAATTAACATTATTTTTCATTANATCCATTTTTTCATTATTGATTTTTATTTGATTGAATTCATTAGAGTTAGGGAGCCAGATTTCACCAANTGATCCNTGTGGTATTTTAATTTTCCATTGGAATCTTCTGTTTTCATTGGTCCATTGGCTTAAAATTAATCCATTAGGTGATTTAAATGAGCNAGAAACTTTTTTTAAGTATTTTATCAAATATGGTTTAAATACTATTTTTTTAAAACCTGGTTCTTTCTCATGGGGACTTATCCCNGCGATACCAGAGTAAAACCATGAATCATATCCAGATTGCATTGGATGACTNTGGGAACGATCATTTAGTAANTCCAAATCNTCATTCTTNTCAACGGGTAGAATTTCCCACAAAGTGGTAGCATCGTAATGTTCCCACATGGTAGCAAAACTTTTATTACTCCTCTTAGAAAGNAAAGCATANGCNTGTTCCTCCTGACCATTCTCACAGAGTGCCTTGAAAATTCTGCCAATACCAAAAATGCCTGTTGATATAAAATCATCATGTTCCNCCCTGATATTNTTCACAATGGACGANGCAACNTTTGACTTTAAGTCATNGGGNACTGNTCCTATATCTAGNGCTAATGAATTACCAGTTTGACTACCATACGTAAAGTTNTNGNGATCGTAGAAATTTTCATTAAATNTGATTTTGAGGTATTCTAAAATATCNGAAAAATACTTTTGATCGGATTCTTTATTTAGAATCNCAGCCACTTTCGATAAAATNGTTACNTCNAATATATGAAATGCTGTTGAGCTTAACTCAACTGGGCACTCCTTNCCCATTATTGCTCCTGGTGGACACCAGTCACCAAGTCCATTATAAATTATCCCNCCCTGATTCATTTCATGTACATAGTTTACCCAAATTTTCATGTCTTCATAAAACTCATTTAAAATCTCCTTTTCCCCACTAAATANGTAAATATACCATGGTAGTTGGACCATTGCAGTCCCCCAATCAGGAGTTGCAATACCACTTGTTCTTTTTCCAGGAACAATCATTGTTGGNATACCAGCTGGTTTAATTTTCATCCCNCTTTCAAAAAAACTCTTTCCAAAAAATAATTCTTNTTTTTNCTCTCTTGCCGANGAGCGCATATCAAACATNTATTTGATTANGAATTTTTTTGCATCATAATTGTAAAGTAATGAGGTAGCAAGGGCATGAGCGTCACCAGTCCANCCACACCTCTCTCTGTGTGGGCAATCTGTNGGAATTCCTTGGGTATTACTAATCAAAGTCCAATCGGCCAGCTCATGAAGNNTATTAATATTTTNCTCACTTGAATGAAATGANCCTATTTTTTCAAAGGATGAATGAATTACTTTACCNGTNAANTTATAATTTNTCAATTCATCCACTCCAGAAACCTCAACAAATCTAAAACCGTGGTATGTNAATTTTGGCTCCCATTTTTCTATTCCCTTNCCCTTACAAATGTATTTNCTGGTTTGAACAACCCCCGTGTATTTGTCTCCAGTAGAGGTAGGGTCTAAGTTCCCTTNATCATCAAGTTCCTCAGCAAATCTCATAGTTATTTCTTGTCCTTTTTTTCCTTTAACTTCAAGCTCTACCCATCCTGTAAAATTTTGNCCAAAGTCTACTATAAAGTTTCCATAATTATCTNATGTAATTTTTTTAGGATTAATTTCCATCATCTTTTTGATAGGTTCAGCAAATTGCTCAAATAAGTCTTTTGGATTTNTTTNAGATAATTGAGCATGATCCCAATGAAAANTTGACTGAGGTGAGAACCAATCCTTNGGCTCTAAATTNGCATCATAGGTTTCTCCTCCATAAATGTTTGAATAGGTTATTGGTCCGTTGACCCANANCCAACTATCATCACTCAAAATTTTTTCCATGTAACCATTTTTGTACTTAATGTGTAACTCAGCAATAAATACAGGTTGTCCATANACCATTNGAGAAATTTTATTATTTCCCTTCCAAACTTGATTTTGATTGTACCAGCCATTCCCTAACATTACACCNATAATATTTTCTNTATCTAAGTAAGATANAGGTATATCAAAGGATGAATAATATGCATAGTCATCATAATTTGTTTGGGCTGGATCAAGAACATTATCCCCAATTTTAAAACCATTGATGAATGNCTCTGAGAAGCCNGGNGCAGAGATATATAAACGAACAGATTCTAATGGATTTTCAATAGAAAANTTTTTTTTAAAAACNGGTAATGGTTTGGATTCATGGTAATCAGANGTTATCCATTGAGCNNTCCAGTCCANGGGATATTTCAGAGGAATATAAAATTCTTTAGGAGTACTCCANTTACNTCCNATTCCATTTTGGGACCATAATTTAATTNTGTAGAAATATTTTTCACCACTTTTAAAATCTATATTTCTAATTTTTACACCNTTTGAGATTTTTGATTTTATTTTTTCACTGTCCCAAATTGGCTTGTTATCAATTTTGTCAAAAATTTGAATTCTATATNCCTCTTGAACAAACTCATTATNGGNNTTTGTTATTTTCCANGAAANGATCGGTTCTGATTTTGAATTCGAAATAAAATATAATTCAGATTCTATTTCAGTAATTTTTNATGGTTCATCACACCCNTGTATTATGAAAAAAAAAAACAAAAAACTTTTCNAANATTTTAAATAGAATTTTGGAAAATTTTCAAAAATTGATTNANTCATGTGAACTCNTTTAAAACTAATGGATAANNTTTAAANCTATAAACATTTAAAAACTNAACTATCCTGTCCTATACTGTATTCTNGTAATNGGAGNAAATTTTATAAGATGNTTGAAAATGCTGGAGCATGACAGTACAGGATTAAATATTTAAAAATTTTATTTTAATTAGGTATATATGAAAANTTTTTTCAAATTTTTCCTNCTTTTTATTNCAATAATTAATTTTCAATGTGATAAAGCCAAAAGGAATATTAATACCCAATCAAAACCTAACATTATCTTAATTCTTGCTGATGATTTTGGTATAATGGACAGTCAGGGCTATGCAGAAAAATTTTCAAATTTTGATCGGCAAGATATGTTTTACGAGACCCCAAACATCAATCGACTTATCGATGAAGGGTCATCATTTTCTCAAGCATATGCCAGCCAATTATGTTCTCCTACTAGAGCCAGTTTAATGACGGGAATATACCCTTCAAAAATTGGTTTTACCACTGCAATGGGGTTGAGAAAAACTTTTTTTAATCAGTCTGTAGACACTAAAAACAATTTTTACATTCATGATATTTTTGAACACAAGGATAAAATTGACATTGAACAAGCACTTACAAATGCTATTTCAAATTCAGCATTACCAAAAGGAGATCACGATTATCCAAATTATTTTGATTTTACTATAACTGATGCATTGAAGGAATATAGGTCGGCTTTTATTGGTAAATGGCATTTAGGAGGTTTTGGAGCCAAAGGTTATCAGCCAGAAGATTTTGGATTTGAGCCAATTGCTTGGTATGATCATGGAAGTTCATCTTATTATGATTGGAGAAAAACATGGCAGAGGGAGTTGAATAATCTTTTTCCAAAACTATCTCGAGATGAATTTAATATTGGTGATCCAGGAATCAAATCTAACGAACCCTATTTGACGGATGATCTCACAAAAAAAGCTTTAGGATTTATTGAATTGTGGAATAAAAAGCGCTCTAAACCATTTTTTCTTTTTTTTTCACATTTTGCAGTTCATACACCAATTCAAGGTAAAAAAGAGGAATCAGACTATTTCAAGAATAAAAAAACGAAAGGTTGGAATAATCATCATAATGAAAATTATGCCTCAATGATTAAGAGCCTTGACGATTCTACAGGAGAGATTTTAAATAAATTAGAGGAGCTGCAAATTTTGGATAATACCATTGTCATTTTTATGTCTGATAATGGAGGAATAGACTCCAAGATTACACCTGATTCCGGTTACACTGACAATTCCCCATTTTTGGGAGGTAAAGCTTGCTTGACCGAGGGCGGGATTAGGATTCCACTTATTTTTATGTGGAAAAATAAAATCCCTGCCAAGAAATGGATTGACATACCAGTAGATTGTACAGATATTCTTCCAACTCTTGTAAGTTTAGCAGGAGGAGATTCTAATAAAATTATAGAAAAATATAATCTGGATGGAAAAAATTTCACGGGGCTGTTCAGTGATAATAAAAACCTGAGAAAATCATACACGAAAACAACAAGGTATTGGCATTATCCATTTAATGTTATTTATAACAACCCACTTGAACCTCTTCCTCTTACACCTCACTCAGCTATAAGAGATGGAGATTATAAGTTAATATTCGACTGGTATGGTAGGTTTTATTTGTTTGACATTTCGAAAGACCCCTATGAAAAAAATAATTTACATCTTCAAAACATAGAGTTATCTAATAAACTGTTTCAAAAATTAATGTCATGGCTTAAAAATAACGTGGACAAAAGATATTGGCCATCAATTAACAAAAATTATATAAAAAAAAATGAATTAAGAAATCAACCGTTTAAGGATTTATTTTCAAAATTTTTAGAATAAATATTATTTCAATAACGTTAACATATTTTTCAATTTTAACCTCAAATTAATTTTTAAATTTCAAAATAATTAAAAAATTTTTATGATAAATTTCTATCTAACCAATAAAATCCATTATCTGAGCTGCGTATTTTTTGCAGTATTTAGCTATAATATATTTAGTCAATTCAAAGGTCAAAAAGAATATGATGTAGCGGCGATTGTCTGGCCATCTTATCACCCTGACGATAGAGCAAAAATTTTCTGGCCTGACGGAATTGGTGAGTGGCAAACAGTAATAAGTAATAGACCAAAATTTAAAGGCCATCAACAACCCCGATTCCCGCTTTGGGGGTACATAAATCAATCTGACCCTTATGTTGCTGAAATGGAAATCAAAGCAGCAACAGATCATGGTGTGAATGTATTTATATTCGATTGGTATTGGTATGATGGAATGCCCTATCTTGAAGGGCATTTGAATGATGGTTTTCTTAAAGCTAGGAATAACCATAAAATGCAATTTTATTTGATGTGGGCAAATCATGATGTCAGCAGAGCATGGGATAAAAGAGGTGCTGATGATGTATTCAATCAAATAGATAAATCTATAATTTGGAATGGTGCTATAAGTAGGGACGAATTTGAAAAGATTTGTAAGAGATTTATAATAAAATATTTTTCAAAACCCAATTATTATAAAATCAATAATAAACCTGTATTTATGATTTACTCATTAAATGATTTTATTGAGGGGCTAGGAGGTGTAGACCAATCGATTGATGCAATTCATTGGTTTAGAAATGAGGTTAAAAATTATGGTTTTGATGGTCTCGAATTACAATATTCGCTTAGACTTGACGGGCAGAGGGACATCAATGTGAACAACCAAAAGATTGGTCGTGAAAAAAAAATTATTGAAGATTTTGGTTTTGATTCACTTACACATTACGTATATGCCCACATGACAAATGTTGATAGGGACTACAGAGAAGTTTTAAATGATGTTGAAAACATTTGGGAATGGGTTTCAGAAAACTATAAGGCAACCTATTTCCCACAAGTATCTGTGGGTTGGGACACAAGCCCTAGGGCAAAAAAATTTACCGGAAGCATTACCAAAAACAGTACACCTGAAAATTTCGAAATAGCATTAAGAAAGGCAAAAAAATTTCTTGACTTGAGACCAAATCAGCAGCAGTTAATTGTTATTAATAGTTGGAACGAATGGACTGAGACAAGTTATTTGATGCCGTGTGATGTTTATGGCTATAAGTACCTAGAAACCTTAAAAAAAATTTTCGTTGAAAACAATTAAATACATTAATGTCATAGTTAAGCACTAAATATTATTGGATTTTGTGAATCGTCATTTAACAAATCCCCTTTTTTCAAATTGGCAAATGAATCATCACTTAAAATATTTTGTATACCATTAAA
>PAHA01000027.1 GCA_002711215.1 Flavobacteriaceae bacterium | reverse complement strand
TTCCTTACCAAGGAAACGCTCTACCCCTGAGCTACATCGGCAATAAAAAAGAGCGGGAGACCGGGTTCGAACCGGCGACATTCAGCTTGGAAGGCTGATGCTCTACCAACTGAGCTACTCCCGCGTTTTGCTGATGTGAAGATCAACAAATTATTTCAATATTTCAAATACTCTTGTGGGGAGAGCAGGATTCGAACCTGCGAAGGTAAAAACCAACAGATTTACAGTCTGTCCTCGTTGGCCGCTTGAGTATCTCCCCCTAGTCTTTTCTATTTCAAAATCAGAGCCGACGGAGGGACTCGAACCCACGACCTGCTGATTACAAATCAGCTGCTCTAGCCAGCTGAGCTACATCGGCACTTTAACAAAAAAAAGACCTTAAAATGGTCTGTAAAGTAAATATTATTTTTTCGGGTTACAAAACAATAACTTAAAAAAATCAGCCCTAAAGCCGTTGCTTTTCCTTGCGTCTTTTCAATATCCTTTCAGCAGAATCTGCAGCGTTATTTATAGCCTCCTCAAAGGTCTTAGCAATCTTCTTTACTATCACATCATCCCCCGGAATTCCAATCTTCAGCTCTGCAAATTTATTTATCTTATCTGAGGTGTTTTCTACTTTGGTGAATACATATACATCTACGATCTGATCGTAAAATTGTGAGATTTTTTCGATTCTCTTTTGGGTAAATTCGACCAACTTGATATCGGCTGTGTAATTGACAGATTGAAAGTTCACATGCATAATTTTAATTTTAAAAGTTTAAGTCAGTTTTTTTTACCTCTAGGGTGTGCCTTAACATATATCTCCTTTATCCTATCCAAACTACTGTGCGTATATATCTGTGTTGCTGCCACACTTTTGTGCCCCAACAATTCTTTTACGGAGTTAAGATCTGCACCGTTGTTAATTAGGTGAGTTGCGAAACTGTGACGCAACATATGGGGGCTTTTCTTGACCTTAGTAGATACAACACCAAAATAATAATTTACGGTTTGATATACAAATCGCTCGTTGAGTTTAAGTCCAGTTTCAGTGCAAAAAAAATAATTTTGATTTCTTAATGATAAGTCTTTTTTATAGGATAAATATATCTTCAAACAATCAACCGCCTCAACCAAAAGAGGAATAATACGTTCTTTATTACGCTTACCCAACACCTTTATGGAAGCGGTTTCAAAGTCAATCGACGAGATTTTTAAATCAATCAACTCTTGACGCCTAATCCCCGTATAATAGAACAACGAAATAATCGTTTTTTGAAGTATCCCCTCATAATTTGCGGAAAACAAATCACTGTTCAATAGCCGATCTATCTCATCGGTGGAAAAAGGGACATTCACTTTTTTAGAAATTTTAAGTGGACGGTGCAACTTGAGGGGAGTTGTGCTAATGGTTTCGGTCCTTAGAAGGAATTTATAATAGGATCTAAGGACAGAAATTTTTCGGTTCACTGTACGGTTGGTATTTTTCTTTTCAACCAAACTAATAATCCAAGCCCTGATTTGCGAATAGTCCACTTGATCAATTTGTTTCATTTCAAATTTAACTTCACAAAAATCTCTGAAATCGGTCAGATTTTTTTGGTAAGCTACACGAGTATGGGGGGAGTACTTTTTCTCGTGAGTAATGTAATCCAAAAAACGATCGATAGACATAAAAATACAGTGTAAATCAAAGTTAAGAAAGTTAAAACTTACAACGTGTATCGGGTAGGCAAATTAAAGAGACTATTGATTTTCGATGTCTCTCAAGCGTTGAATATACTGTGCTTTTTTGATCTTGTCTCGATTTTTAATAGACGGCTTTACAAATTGCTTTCTACTTCGCAACTGTCGCATACCTCCAGTTTTATCAAACTTTCTCTTAAATCTCTTTAGAGCGCGATCTATGTTTTCACCATCTTTTACAGGAATAATTAACATATGTTGAAACCTCCTTTCATAATCATGTACAAATATAGGTATAGTATACCTAAAGCGACTAAGAATAATAGTAAATTTTAGGATTTTAATAAATTTCGGGCGATCACCAATTTTTGGATTTCACTGGTTCCCTCTCCTATGGTACACAACTTAGAATCACGGAAGAATTTTTCAACAGGAAAGTCTTTGATAAACCCGTAACCTCCATGAATCTGAACGGCATTATTGGCGACTTTGACACATACTTCGGAGGCGAACAACTTGGCCATGGCACCTATTTGTGTTACATTTTTGCCTTGATTTTTATCTTCACCTGCCTGATGAGTCATCAAACCGGCCGCTTCTATTTCGGTAGCCATGTCCGCCAACATAAAAGAAATCCCCTGGAAACTACCAATGGGTTTTCCAAACTGCTCGCGTTCTTTGGAGTATTTAACAGCAGCTTCAAAAGCGCCTTTTGCGATGCCTAACGAAAGTGCGGCGATAGAAATTCTTCCTCCATCTAATATCTTCATGGATTGAATGAACCCCTCACCTACATCTCCCAGTCGATTACTGTCAGGAATGATACAGTTATCAAAAACCATTTCGGCGGTTTCGGAGGCACGCATACCTAATTTATTTTCAACCTTACCTGATGTGAAGCCCGGAGTACATTTTTCAATAACAAAACTGGTCATTCCGTGGCTGTCACCCTTTTCGCCATTTCTAAAGATGACGACGGCTAAATCACATGACTTACCATGTGTAATAAAGTTTTTGGTACCATTGAGGATCCAATGGTCACCCTGTCTTTTGGCAGTGGCATTCATTCCTTTAGCATCGGAACCCGTATTATATTCTGTCAAACCCCAGGCGCCAATCCATTCTCCACAAGCCAGCTTGGGCAACCACTTCATGCGTTGCTCTTCGTTTCCATAAAGGTATAAATGTTGGGTAGCCAAGGAATTGTGAGCAGCTACAGACAGACCGATAGAAGGATCTACCTTAGAAATCTCTTCAATCACCGAAATATATTCGTGATAACCCATACCAGAACCCCCATAAATTTCGGGAATCAAGACACCCATAAAACCAATGTCACCGGCTTTTCTTAGCACAGAGGCAGGGAAATACTGGCGCTCGTCCCAGTCCATCACATGAGGACGGATATATTGCTCTGAAAAATCTTTTGCGGACTCAATGACCATTTTAGTGGTCTCCCCATAATTCACGCCCACCGCATTATCTAATTCAAACATACTATTAAAGTGAGCACAAATATAAGCTTATTCTCGCTATTTTCAATGAGTCGAATCCTTCAATTTTATGAAAGTCTTAAAACGTAATCTTCACCTCGTTTGCTCTTCATGAAACGAATTTTTTAGCATCCAAATCAATGATATGAGGCAAAGCACGCAAATCATGATAGTAAATAGTATCAACCAGTATATTAATTATATAGGTTAAAAATTTGATATCAAACCGCTTTTTAATCTACCCAATAACTAAACTATCTGAGCCATAAAATTCGTACAACTGTTAAATCACACTGTAACCCTTAGAATATTTTACGTATTTGATAATAGATAGAGAAAGTTGATCCCCATCCCCATAAAAGGGCTTTAAGTCACAATCGCTTTATAAAATTATGATCTTGGTTTTGTTAAATCAAATTTTTAAATATTTACTTTTAATTTTTGGTAATATAAGGCACCATTTCAGCCATCGATTTTTCATCAATTTCTGACATTTTTAAACGGCTCCCGAGAATTGATCCATTTTCCCGACGCCATAAATGACAAAATTCAATCAATTGTCTGGGGTTATAAACACAATATATATAAAAATAATTTAATAAATAACTTGAATTAAAAGTATATACTCAAGGGAATTTAATGTTAGACTTTGCAACGAAATCTATCCATTTTTGATGTGCTTCCATTTACTGTTAATTTAATTTAGAGGAATGGGGTACCGAGCAAAAATCCTGAAAAAAGAAAAAACATATAATTAAACCCAGTAAAATCATTAGTGCATCTCGCTACTCTAGATTTATGTAGAAAAGGGAGCCGATATATCTCATTATAAAACCTTAATTCAATTCTTGTTACCTCGAATGGCCGACAGGTAAAGGGTCAATTCTTCTTTTACTTTAGGATAGAGAAGTATCAAGCCAATCATATTAGGGAATACTAATGCCAAAATCATGGCGTCTGAAAAAGTCCATACAGCCGACATATCTCCTGCCGCTCCAATCACGATAAATATCAAAAATAAAATTTTGTAGGATAAGTCTGCGGCTTTGCTTTTGCCAAATACATACATCCATGACTGTAATCCGTAGTAAGACCAAGAAATCATTGTTGAAATGGCAAACAGGACAACCGCAATAGTTAAAAAAGGCCCTGCAAAAGAGATGTACTTTGAAAAGGCTGCCGATGTTATCGCAGCACCCTCTACTGAAACACCATCAATTACCACCTTACCGCCCACTCCTCCGTAATCAAAAACAGTACTGTCACCATTAAAAATTATAATAACCAAAGCCGTCATAGTACAGATCACAACTGTATCTATGAAAGGTTCCAAAAGAGCCACCAATCCTTCAGAGGCAGGATATTTTGTTTTTACTGCAGCATGGGCGATGGAAGCGGACCCCGCTCCAGCTTCATTGGAGAAGGCCGCACGGCGAAAACCAGTAATCAATACGCCCAAGAGTCCTCCAAGCCCCGCTTTTGGATTGAACGCCTGTGAAAAAATCATCTCAAAAGCGTCATCAACAAAACTTAAATTAGTCGATATAATATAAAGGCAAGCCAAGATGTACATCAATGCCATAAAAGGCACTATTTTTTCTGTAACCGAAGCAATTCGCTTGATCCCTCCAATAATGATGATACCCACAAAAACCATCATTATCAATCCTATAGTAGTTCTAGCACTACTACCAGTCATACCAAAAGAGTCCACCAATTGCATTGCCGCTTGATTGGACTGTGCTGCGTTTCCTCCTCCAAAAGAGGCACCAATACACAGTACCGCAAAAATCAGGGCCAATACCTTTCCGATTTTACCTAGACCCCGTTCTTTAAGCCCTTTAGTTAAGTAATACATTGGCCCACCATATACAGTTCCATCGGGCCCTACATCCCGGTACTTAACACCTAGAGTACACTCTACAAATTTGGTAGACATCCCCAACAGACCGCACAATATCATCCAAAAAGTAGCTCCTGGTCCACCGACCGCAATGGCTAATGCTACTCCTGCAATATTCCCATTTCCTACTGTTCCAGAAACTGCCGTCGCCAGTGCTTGAAAATGACTGACCTCACCTTCTTGACTTGCGTCTTTTATTGTCCCTTTAATATCTCCCTCAATCGCTAAATTATCTGATCCCGGCCGGTGGTGATCAATTGCATCATATTTTCCTAATACTGTTTGAATGGCTGTTGGAAACCGCCTCAAATTTACAAAGCCAAAATAAATTGTAAAAAACATTGCACCTCCCACTAATAAAATAATAATAGTAGGAATAGAAGTTCCCGGAAAGTCATGAAGAACCAAAGCACCCCACCAATTGGCAATAGGAGTAAAAGCGTCGTTAATTCGGTCATCCAAGCCTTGTCTTTGAGCCCTAGACAAGCATGGAATCAAGGGCATGAAAAAAAGACAAGTGAAGCTTTTGGAAAGAGAGGGATGATTCATGGGATTTTATTCTTCTTTGCAATATCCAAAAAACATTGTGAAAATCAAATTAATCCAAATTAAACATGGAATTTAATTTTGAAATGGCTGAAACATTACACAACAAAATCAACTTGCAGTATGATTCCAGTTAGGTATGAGGATCGGGATTAATGATCAGTTGACCTTTATCTTTTACCAATTTCCCCACATTACAACATGTTTTATAAGAATATCAGGCTCAGACAAAGATTTTTAGTGGTATTTTTGGGTGGGGCATCAATAGAAATCTCCTCATGGTTCAGACTGTCATATTCAAGCCAGCTCAATTCTTTAATAAAACAAATTAAATCAGACACCATCAATAAACTGGCCAAATAATCTCCTCCTGTTTTATTGGTTATAACGATTGGGTTAGCTCCCGCTCGCTTGAGTTTGGATCGATTTCCAAATTCTGTCAATCGACTAACGATCAACTACTCTGAGTATAAAATTAATTTTGTTTTAACCTTGAATCAAATCTTGAATTTGTTCGATCACCAAAAAGGGGCGATGATGACTCAATAAGCGATGTGCTGCCCTACGACCTTTGCAACCGAATTCACAAATTACTATGTGTCCTTTTATGGAAGCTGTCATTTAAATTATCTTTTTTGTTTAATTTTCTAATATGTTTTCGGACACAACAAACTATGTCAACTCTTTGATTCCTTAGGCAAAAACCTCGAAGCTCACTTTAATATAAAACCGTAAAAATTTTCGCGACGAGGGTCATGGGGCAATCCTACCTATACCTACCTCACTCAATATAAAAGCTGCGATACAGGGCGTATCCACTACCCCTATATAGGGCAAAAGCAAATAATAGCCTATAGCACCAACGAAAGAGACTAACAAAATTAATAGGAGGGCTGAAATTAAATTGGAGCTAGAAGATTTAACGTTATAAATCGAATACAGAAGTTCTTTTGGTGTAGATCATATCTTTGAGTTTAAGCCAGAACGCAAGGGTTAAATAAATGATAAATCCTCCTACGATGGTCGTAAAAGAGGCGTAAATAAAAAATAGGCGGACACTTTTTACGTTCATACCAAGGGAATCTGCCAATCGGGTGGAAACGGCAAAGCCATACTTTTCAAAAAAATAACGCAATGTACTCAACTTACTCATAGATTAAAGTTATGACGAAAAATTGAACAATTGAAATCCAATGATTCAATGAAAACCATTCATGTTAATTTTTATAATAATATTGGTGGTATTTATTTCATGTCATGGCTTTAAGATGAAACTATACATAAACAGCAAATAAGATTTATCCTACGCACATTTTCCATTCGTAAATCGGGTACTACCCCTGAATTTGGTAAACCAGATGCAGAAACCTAATAGTAGAGCCTTCATCAGTTTTGAGAGAGTTTGAGGCCAGTTTTTTGAAAACGCAGTACATGATGGATAAAATTCGCTACAATTCGATTATGGACAATAAAATAAATGCATTGATTTAGACGGTTTCTCCCTCCCATTCCATATAGCCGCCCAACAAATTATAGGTGTTTAATATGCCCATTTGGTTCATCAACTTACAGGCAAGTGCACTTCTCCCTCCAGATCTACAATACACATAATAGTTTTTAGAAATATCTAAAGATTGAATCCCTTCCACAAATGCTTGAGACTCGCGGATATCCAATAAACTTGCGTTAGGGATATGTCCTTTGTCATATTCGTCCAGAGTTCTGACATCAAGTAAAAAAGCATTTTCATCTTTTTCGAAATTACTTTTCCATTCTTCCTGTTGTAAATCCATAATAGAGTTTATAATTTTTAAAATATTTATATATATTTGTACATACAAAATTTGTATAAACAAATATGGAATATCTTGAATTAGCCAAAAATACAGTTGTGGTAATTCTTAAAGCGGGAAATAAAGCAGAAGATTTTCTCGGTAATACTTTAAAACCGTTCGATATTTCCCTTCAGCAGTTCAATGTACTAAGAATTTTAAGAGGACGCAAGGGAAAACCTGCCAATTTGAAAACAGTTCAAAAACGCATGATTCACAAAATGAGCAATACCACTCGTCTAATTGATAAATTGATTAACAAAAAACTAGTTAATCGAAAAATTTGTGAGGATAACAGAAGAAAAATTGACATCACTATTACCGAAAAAGGGCTTGATCTTTTAACCCAACTCGATACCCAAATTCAAAATACTGAAGCTGAAATACTTTCCCCTCTAAATCTCGATGAACAAAAGATATTGAGAGGTTTAATCAATAAAATCAACCTAAATCATTAATCTTTAAATACTGAAACATGAAAAAATCATTCAAATTCCTTCTCTCAATCTATTTAATTTCGACATCTTTTGCCACCAGTCAAGAGCAAAATCTAAACGAATTTACATCGCAAAGTAATATCCGCTGGTACGGAGAGGAACTTACAGGAAAAACTCACTTCGGAAACCTAAGTTTTAAAGAAGCTCAGATTAAAATTAAGGACGGTGTAATCTCCAGCGGAAAATTTGTTGTAGACATGACCTCCCTCACAGTTGAGGACCTTTCGGGAGTTGGAAAGGCAAAACTAACAGTACACTTAAATTCCGATGACTTTTTTAGTACAGAAAAACATCCCGAGGCACTATTGACCATAACACAAAAGGCGAAAGTAGAAAATGGAGTCCAATATCTGGTCGGTGAACTTTCTATTAAGGAAATTCAACACCCAATCGAGTTTACTATGACCTTGGGTGACAATAATAGTGCTATTGCTCATCTTACTTTTGACCGATCTAAATATGAAGTTCGTTTCCGCTCTGGTTCTTTTTTCGAAAACCTCGGTGACAAACTTATCCAAGATGACATCAAACTCGAGGCTAATCTTGAATGGAATTAAGATTAAAAAAGCTACTTCAAGTTGCATTAAAGTTTTTTTAATATATCTTTGTATTATGAATTTTAAAAAACATAATAATAGCTGGTGGAACGTGTTAATATAGACAATTCGTGATACTGCTACAATCATATTAAAGGCTTGTCATCACGACAAGCCTTTTTTAATTTTCCACCATGAGTCAGAGGTTTAAATTACATTCTGAATACAAAAAAATTCTGTCTGATACGCTTACACCCGTCAGCATATATCTAAAGATTAGGGACCTATTCCCCCATAGCTTATTGCTGGAAAGTAGTGACTACGATGCACGGACCAATAATTTCTCATACATCTGTTGCAATCCAATCGCTTCACTAAGTATTGCGGAAGGTAAAGTGGAATATACCTTTCCCGATGGCAATGCAGAAGAAAAGATCATGACAGAAAAAGATCATATCCCCGAGTTGGTTGAGAATTTTGCAAAACAATTTGAATCTAAAAAATACTCCTTTAAATTTATTACTAATGGATTGTTTGGTTTTATAGCCCATGAAGCTGTTGCCCACTTTGATCATTTGACCCTCAACCCAGAAAAGATCAACCTCAACCTACCCGAAATTTATTATGCGGTTTATCAAAACATCATCGCCATCAGTTTATTCAACCATGAGGCACATTTGTTTTCGCATAGCTATGATCAATCAGACAACCTAGATCAAATCGAAAAAATCCTAAAGAAGGACAACACCACAGCTTATACTTTTAAAAAAAAGGGAAGTAAATCTTCCAACCTCACCGATGTGGAATTCATCAATTTGGTCAATAAGGCAAAAGAACACTGTTTTAGGGGAGATGTTTTTCAATTGGTACTTTCCCGAAGATTCTCTCAAGGATTTGTTGGAGACGAGTTCAACGTTTATCGTAGCCTTAGATCAATCAATCCCTCTCCTTACCTTTTCTTTTTTGACTATGGCGAATTCAAAATTTTTGGCAGTTCACCTGAAGCTCAATTGGTGGTAAAGGAGGGCAAAGCAGAGATTCATCCAATTGCTGGGACATTCAAAAGAACCGGAAATGACGAAGAAGATCGCACCTCGGCCGAGCGTTTGGCAGCAGATCCAAAAGAAAACAGTGAGCATGTCATGCTCGTTGACCTTGCCCGAAACGACCTCAGTCGCAATGGAACTGATGTAGTGGTTGAAAAAAATAGGGAAATTCAGTTTTTTTCCCATGTGATTCATTTGGTTTCAAAGGTAACGGGATACCTAAAACCCAAAGCCAAAACCTATCAAGTGGTCGCAGACACCTTCCCTGCGGGAACTCTGAGCGGTGCGCCAAAACATATGGCCTTACAACTCATCGACCGTTACGAAAATACTGCACGTAATGCCTANGGTGGNGCNCTCGGTTATATGGATTTTGANGGTAACTTCAATCACTGTATTNTCATCCGTTCCTTTATGAGTAAAAANCAACANCTNCACTATCAAGCTGGGGCAGGNATAGTCTCAAAATCAGTCCCNGAAAANGAACTACAAGAGGTATANAACAANTTGGNCGCCTTGGATAANGCCCTTACNCTGGCAGAAAAATTATGANNATGAAAANAATATTTGTCATNGATAATTACGACTCNTTCACCTATAATCTGGTCCATTATCTNGAAGAATTNGGNGCAGANGTAANNGTTAAGCGCAATNATCAATTTGACCTTTCTGAACCTGAGAACTATGAATACCTATTGCTTTCACCAGGTCCTGGTATTCCTGACGAGGCGGGATTACTCAAAGAAACCATCAAAAAATACGCTCCNACTAAAAAGATACTNGGTGTGTGTTTGGGTCAACAAGCCATAGGAGAGGTTTTTGGAGCATCNCTTATCAANCTNGACACTGTTTTTCACGGNGTAGCCACCCCTTTAGANGTAAGNGAAGAAGACGTTTTATTTCAAGGNCTGCCNAAAACTTTTGAAGTGGGACGTTATCACTCNTGGATAGTTAAAACTCCATTGCCTGAAGATTTNGTTGCCACCTCTTTTGACNACAACCAACAGCTGATGTCCTTAAGGCACAAAAGNCTACCCATTAGGGCTGTGCAATTTCACCCCGAATCNATATTGACNCTACACGGTAAAAAAATATTANAAAACTGGATCAATAGCTGAAATCATGAAAGCCATACTCAATCGACTTACCCAANACGAAACNCTGGATAGTCAAGAAGCAGAAAGTATACTCACAGGTATTGCTGAGGGAGNATACAATCCCAATCAAATTGCNGCTTTTTTGACTGTATTTATGATGCGNNCCATTACNCTAGAAGAACTCGANGGTTTTAGAAAAGCACTTCAAAAATTGTGTTTGNCGATCGACCTTAGTGATTTTGCGCCAATAGATTTGTGNGGTACTGGCGGAGANGGAAAAGATACTTTCAACATCTCTACTTTGGCCTCNTTTGTTACAGCAGGAGTNGGTATCAAGGTTGCCAAACACGGTAACTANGGTGTATCNTCGGGTTGTGGCTCNAGTAATGTACTCGAGCATTTNGGCATACAGTTTTCTAATGATGNCGACTTCCTCAAACGCTGNATCGACAAAGCAGGCATTTGCAANCTTCANGCTCCACTGTTTCACCCCGCTATGAAAAACGTAGCTCCCATAAGGAGAGAATTAGGGATAAAAACTTTTTTTAATATGCTTGGACCATTGGTTAATCCNGCTTTTCCCCAACACCAACTTACTGGAGTTTTTAATTTAGAACTCGCTAGACTCTATGGCTACCTATTCCAAAANACGGATCAAANCTTTACCATNTTATACGCCTTAGACGGCTATGATGAAATTTCATTAACNGGCCNCNCTAAAGCGATCAGAAACANTGGAGAAAGCCTCATNNCTCCTCAAGATTTTGGGNTTGAACCGCTNAGTGAAAAACAAATTNGNGGTGGGAAAAATATTCCTTCCTCTNCAGCCATATTTACANCAGTNCTGAACGGTAAAGGCACCGAGGCCCAAAACAATGTGGTTTGCGCCAATGCCGCCATGGCCATTGCTACCGCTACCCACTGNACCCCTCAAGAGGGATATGAAAAAGCCATGGANTCCTTATTATCAGAANANGCCAACAAAGCATTTAAGACCCTTCAAAAACTAAGTGCCGCATGACAATTCTTGACCGTATCATTTTGGATAAAATTAAGGAGGTAGCACTGCGTAAAACCGTTTTTCCNCCTGCCTACTNGGAACAATCACCCTTATTTGATAGGGAAANCTTCTCNTTAGCTNAACGCCTGAAAGGNAGNNCCTCNGGTATCATCGCCGAACACAAAAGNCGTTCTCCNTCTCGNGATAACATTAACAGCAACCTGTCTGTTCACGAGGTTGCCCANGGCTATGAAAGTGCNGGGGTCTGTGGCATGTCGGTACTNACCGATCTCAAATATTTTGGAGGAAGTCTGGAAGATTTGACTGCNGCACGATCGGTNTGCNACCTTCCCTTATTAAGGAAAGAATTTATTATCGAAGAGTACCAAGTCATAGAGGCCAANGCNTACGGGGCTGATGTNATNCTCTTGATCGCTGCTGTGCTAGACCGCCAACAGATTAAATCGTTGTCTGAAACCGCNCAAAGTTTGGGGCTCGAAGTACTNCTNGAAGTACACAATTCAGAAGAACTTCANAAAGCACTTATGTCCTCTTTAGATATGNTAGGGGTGAACAACCGCAACCTCAAAACCTTTGAGGTCAGCTTGGATACCAGNAAAAAATTAGCNGGTCAAATCCCAGANGACTTTGTAAANGTCTCCGAAAGTGGAATCAGTNCTGNTGGTACCATAAAGNCTTTGCAACCNTACGGATATAAAGGTTTTTTGATCGGAGANAACTTTATGAANACCGANGCTCCNGGCCCCGCNGCAGCAGAATTCATCAATAATATAAGNTAATGAAGTTAAAAGTTTGNGGCATGCGTTCCCCGGATAATATCAANAGCCTATCGGCTTTGGCCCCNGACTATATGGGTTTTATTTTCTGGGAACACTCCAANAGGTTTGTAAGTGATGAAACNCCACAATTACCCNANTCCATNAAAAAAACAGGNGTTTTTGTTGATGCCTCNGTGGATTACATNTTAGACACNATCGCCAATCACNAGTTACAAGCACTACAACTCCACGGNAANGAAAGCCCAGATTTTTGCAAAAAGCTAAAATCCAAAGAGCTGGAAATCATCAAAGCCTTTTCCGTCGGTAAAAGTTTTGAATTTTCGGATTTGGAAGCTTACGATTCGGTNTGTGATTATTTTTTATTCGATACCAAAGGNGACTTACCTGGNGGAAACGGAACCCGATTCAACTGGTCTCTGTTNCGNGACTATCCTGCTACNAAACCCTTTTTTTTGAGTGGAGGCATTGGCCCCAAAGANCAGNANGCCATCGCATCGATAATTAACTTAAATTTGCCTATTTATGCGGTGGACATCAACAGCAAATTTGAAGACCAACCCGCCTTTAAAAATATAGAAATGATAAAGCAATTTAAAGCCACACTATAAAATGAAGTATCAGGTAGATGAAAAGGGATTTTACGGTGATTTTGGGGGGGCATTCATCCCCGAAATGCTCTATCCCAATGTAGAAGAATTAAGACACAATTATATCAANATCAGCNAATCGGATGAATTTCAAAAACAATTCCAATCNCTGCTTAAAGAATATGTCGGCCGACCCACTCCTTTATATTTCGCAGANCGCTTATCNGAGAGATACAATACTAAAATTTACCTCAAAAGAGAGGATTTGTGTCATACAGGTGCCCACAAGGTCAACAATACCATCGGGCAGATATTGATGGCCCAACGTTTGGGTAAAAACCGNATCATAGCTGAGACTGGAGCAGGACAACATGGTGTGGCCACTGCCACTGTTTGTGCCCTGATGGGCATAGANTGCATCGTCTATATGGGAGCATTGGACATCAAACGCCAAGCTCCNAATGTNGCCCGAATGAAAATGCTCGGTGCAGAAGTAAGAGCCGCCCAATCAGGTAGTAAAACNCTNAAAGATGCNACCAACGAAGCGATTCGCGATTGGATCAACAACCCTTTGGACACTCATTATATAATTGGATCTGTAGTAGGTCCCCACCCCTATCCNGATATGGTNGCCAGATTCCAATCTNTCATTAGCACAGAAACCAAAANTCAATTGATGGAAAAAGAAGGTCGCGATTATCCCGACCACGTCATCGCCTGTGTAGGAGGAGGCAGTAATGCTGCTGGACTCTACTATCACTTTTTGGAAGATCCACGGGTGAACATTATCGCGGTAGAAGCNGCGGGAAANGGCATTGANTCAGGTGAGAGCGCTGCTACATCGGCCTTGGGTAAAGAGGGTATAATTCATGGCAGTAAAACCCTGTTAATGCAAACCCCTGATGGTCAGATTACAGAACCTTATTCTATCTCNGCTGGACTCGACTACCCNGGCGTGGGACCCATGCATGCNCACCTCTTCCGNACAAAGCGGGCNGAATTCATTTCTATTCCCGATCAAGAGGCNATGGATTGGGGTTTGACCTTATCCCAAATGGAAGGCATAATNCCCGCCATAGAAACAGCGCATGCATTTGCTGCTTTAGATGTAAGAAAATTCTCTCNAAAAGAGGTCATCGTATTCAACTGTTCTGGGCGTGGAGACAAAGATTTAGACACCTACATCGACTATTTCAAATTGTAAATGAATCGNATCNAAAAAACTTTTCNGGGAGACCAAAAATTACTCTCCATTTACTTCTCNGCTGGACACCCCGAATTGGAGGACACNGTACCCATTCTGAAAGCCCTACAGGACAGTNGTGTAGACATGATAGAAATNGGTTTACCTTTTAGTGATCCATTGGCTGATGGGCCAACCATACAGAAGAGTTCCACCAAAGCNCTGCGCAATGGAATGACCACAGATAAACTTTTCAATCAACTCCANAACATAAGAGAAAGTATTGAAATCCCCTTGGTTTTAATGGGGTATTTCAATCCCATGATGCAATATGGTATCGAGCGTTTTTGTCAAAATTGTCAGGCCATAGGAATCGATGGGTTGATTATCCCCGACCTCCCCGTGGANATCTACCACCAGCGGTACAAAAAGCTTTTTGACCAACACNATTTGTNCAATATGTTCCTNATCACCCCTCAAACTNCGGANGAGCGCATTCGCTANATTGATGAAGTTTCNAGTGGCTTTATCTACATGGTGAGTAGTGCAAGTGTAACNGGGGCCAAAAATACCTTTGATAANACCCANGAAGACTATTTCAAGCGNATAGGCNAAATGCAGCTAAAGACNCCACAGGTGGTTGGTTTTGGAATCAGCAATGCCNAAACTTACCNTNCCGCAACACTTTTCAGNCGCGGNGCCATAATTGGTTCTGCCTTCATCAAATTCTTGGAGGAAAAAGGGGTAAAAGCCATTCCCGATTTTATCAAAAAAATTCGTTAAATCNCACTTTATANGNCANTAAAANAAAAACCTATTCNCNAATAATTTTTGTGAATAAAACTGTATTNAATCGATANANTTNTNTATTTCANAAATTAAGNNTTANNANNATANCCTCTATCGNACNCTCAATTTTAAATATTNTGATTGATNTGGGAGAAATTTTATNAGCTATNNTNGGTTTGATTTTTTTTGNATCTNGACNGGGGNANATTGGCCNATTTTTTTTANNANTAAAAAAGNACNTTCAAAACCTATGATAAGNCGTCTTTAAATTTCTGTNATATCCATANTTCANCTATGCNACAACTAAGGNCNAATAATAGTATTATAAAATAAANTATNAGTAGATTTTTTTGAAAAACTTTANANAAATGNGAGTGTCATAAAAGTTTTAANATTAAGTTATTATAATTTTAAAAAAAGGAGANAAAAAGACTAGGAAATCATTTTAAGGNACTGAATTTCCTTTATAGTAAGGGGTCTCCATCGGCCTCTTGGTAGGTCTTTTTTGGTCAGGCTGGCNAGTAATACACGATCCATAGACACCGTTTTTAGGTCTCTTTTTTCCAGCAGTTTTTTGAGCAATCTTGGTGAGAGATTGAATCCNTCTATCCCAATTTCNTTNTTGGTTCCCCCTTGNANATAGGCTGCAGATTTCAACTTATNAACCTTGTCTAAAATTNGAATGCCTTTGGTCAAGGCGTCGAGGTCGGCGNTTTCGGCATTTTTTTCGAGTATCACCTTGTACAGGGTAGTGAATTGNGACTTTGGATTGGCGAGTTTTTGACGCAATTTATNATCGTTNGTCAACANTAATAAGCCTGTAACNGTTCGTCCCATATCNNCTATGGGNGGTACCTTTTCAGGATGANCAGCNCGGATCAACTCCTGCACGGATTTTTTGACATTCCCNAATTGCTTGGAAGANACAAAGCCTTTTGGTTTATTNAGCAGTAGATANACCGGAGGGCTACTATTCACCGGNTGATTGTCATAGCGTACTTGGTCACCGCCTTNNACCTGATANCCCATTNCAGTGATTACCTTACCGTTTACACTCACCAATCCCATCNCGATAAACTGATCNGCCTNACGGCGNGNNCAGATACCAGCATTAGAAAGGTATTTATTCAGGCGGATTCCTTTANNGGGTTTACTTTNTTGNTTTTGTAGCAAGACTTTATTATTTGTAGATAAAATATATTCTCAAGACTCTCGATAGTATGTGGGTTTTGAACAAATTATGAATTAAAGATACGTTTTTTATGTCTATTCCCTCTAGAAATATGCTCCTACCATGGGCAAAAAAGCAGACTTTAATGGGGTTGTAGAAAGTCGTCAGTACCAAACCGCTGGAGAGGGGGCAAAAGGCAGGCCAAAAGGTCATTGCTATTACAATGATAAGGATGATTTTAGTATTGCTGTGACCAATTACGATGAGGAGGTTGCAATAACTGCTAACCAATTGCCTTTTTAGTTTTGCAAATCCTTGATGATATCATGGATAAGGTTCAGCATAAACAGATAAAGAGCTTGATAGAGGATAAGGGAAAGAATTGAAAATTTCTAAATAGAGGGTAACGGCAAGAAAGGGGGAAATACCAAAGCAAAAGCGATGACATTACTGATCCAAAATAGGCATTAAAGGCTGATACTAAAAAGCCAGTTGGCGGGGATAAAAAAAATAAAAAACAGCATTACCTTATAAGAGACAAAACCGAAGCGACCAATTACAGACCATTTAGTAAAAAATTAAGTATCAGCTAACTCTTGAGGGAGATAAGGTATTCTATAAGGAACCTCTAGATTCTGTTGATGCGGTCTTTTTCGGTATCGTAAAAGTTGTTGATTATAAAACCGCTGCGGTAGAGCAGGGGGTTGCCAAGACCAGCGCAAAGACTTGTGGGACTGGTAGGTTAAGGCCTAGGTATTGTTCTGTATAAAATATGTTTATTTCAAAGATCCAGAGAGAGGATATTAAGGGCAGTGAGGTATTATACGAGGATGAGTAGGACGAATTTGTATCCATTAACCACAGTGAGCAGACCTAGAGGCGCAAAAAAAAAGTAGGGGGCATAGAGTTTTCATAGTCTCTAAAAGTGATAGACCACATCTAGAGGGTAGCCCTCCAATGCCTTTTTGGCGACCTTAAGGTCTAAGGTAAAACCAAGCATATATCCTCCGCCCCCAGAGCCACAGAGCTTGAAAAAATAGATGTTGGTTTCCAATCCCTTTCTCCAGAGAGGGTGAAACTCTGCCGGGATCATAGGTTTAAAGTACTTCAATACCAGCGCAGAAAAGGGTTTCATTTTTCCAAAAAAGGATTTCATATTTCCTTTTAGGAAGCTTTCCACACAGCGATCGTTCATTTGAGTAAACTCTTCTCGCATCATTTTACTAAATCCTTCCTTTTTCATGTTTTCCTTAAAAAGGGACACCATAGGAGCAGTTTCACCACTCCTACCTGTGTCGAGGAGAAAGACGGCGCCCTTGCCTTCTGGATTTTGTTCGGGAAGGCCTGTGGTTTCAATTTTATCTTTGGAATGGATTAGTAGAGGCAAACTTAAATAGCTATTCAGAGGGTCCAACCCGGAGGATTGACGATGGAAATAGGATTCCATAGCGGCGAAAATAATTTTGAGCTGAGTGAATTTTTCAGCGGTCAGGGGAGCATCGGGACTGATTTTGTCTAGCCCATAACGGTCATAGAAAGCGGCTACTAGAGCACCGCTACTACCCACGCCGTAGCCTTGAGGAATACTGCTATCAAAATAGAGCTTATGATCCAAATCGCTTAGTAAACGTTTCCAGTCCAATTGCAGTAAATCGGTTGAAAGGGTTTTGAGGTAGTCAGTATAATCGACCAAACTCCGGTGGGAGGCTCGGGTGGCATCAGTTTCCGCTTCGGTAAACTTGAGTTTGCCCATAAAAAAATTATAAGGAATGGATAATCCTTTGGAGTCATTGATGATTCCGTACTCCCCAAAGAGTAAAATTTTTGCGAAGAAAAAATGGCCTTTCACTCTAATAAACTATATTTTTTGTGCGCCATTTCCCACTCGGTCTTCTATGTAGGCTCCGTTTTGACAGTGAGGGCGAAGTTCGTTTTTGATAAAATCTATTACAGAAATACGGTCTCGGTTCGGATAGAGCAGATGCACATTCGCCCCAGCATCAAGAGTAAAACAGATGGGTAGCTGGCTCTGTGCCCTGAAACTCCAAATTTTTTGAATGATGGCCAAGGTGTGGGGTTGCATCAGAACAAAACGAGGTTGGGATGTCATCATCAGGGCATGCAGGGACAAGGCCTCACCCTCAGTGATGTCTATGAATTGGTTTAGGTCACCTTTACTAAGAGCATTTTTTAGAAGGACCACATTTTGGTGGGCTTGTTCAAATCGTTGGGCAGCAAAAGGGTGCCCTTCCATCAGTTCGTGTCCCAAGCTACTGCTTACTTTTTTCTGCTCTTTGTCCACGATCAAAACAGTGTCTTGAAAGTTTTGAAAAATAGGATGCCAATCTCGCTGGGGAACGATGGCATATTGGTCGCTACTACCCAAAAAGGCTGTGCTTTCACCCCAAACCATTACCGGGCCGGCAATACTTCTTGCAGCACTCCCCGATCCCAAACGCGCCAAAAAGGAGGCTTTTTGTAAAAAGGCCTCATCGCTCCAATGGGGGTGGTGTTGTTTCTCGAAATCCACGATACATAGCGCCAATGCAGCCATGGCAGAAGCGGAGGAGGCGATACCGCTGCTGTGGGGAAAAGAATTATTGCTTGAAATGGAGAGGTGATAATGGGCTAGGGCAGGGAAATAAGGTACAATGCATTCTAAAAAGTGCTGAACCTTGGGGTGGAAATCGGGTTGTTTTTTTTGATCAAATAAAAAATCAAAATTCACGTCTTGCCCTCGCTTAGGAGAAAAATGTACTGCAGTAGTGGTCACACATTGGGAAAGCGTAAAACTAAGGGATGGATTTCGGGGTAGTTGTTCACCGTGTTTTCCCCAATATTTGACAAGGGCAATGTTACTGGGAGCCTGCCATTGGGTTTTATATTCGCCCTTCACAGGGGAGCCAAAAAAAAATTTATTTTTAATCATGAGGTACAAAGATACTTGATGCCCTAGGTGGAAAAAAATATAGCTGGTCGAAAATGTTTAGTTTTGAGTATGAAAGGAAAACTCCTAGTATCGATTGCGCTTGGAATAATCCTCTGCCTCGGGGTTGGTTTTTTAGCGGGACAGGCAACGCAAATGTCTGTAAATACTTGGTATGTAACCTTGGAAAAACCTTTTTTCACGCCTCCAGGTTGGCTTTTTACTCCCGTTTGGACAATGCTTTACCTCCTAATGGGGATTGCAGTTGGTCGGGTATGGTATTTTGGTAAGCACTATAACTGGGGCAAAACAGCGATTTACTATTTCTGTCTCCAACTGCTGGTCAACGCTCTGTGGTCTTTGGTATTCTTTGGGCTGCGCAATCCCATCGCTGGCTTGGCGGTGATACTGTTGTTATTTTTTTTGATTATAAAGACCCTCCAACAATTTAGGGGCATTGACGTTTGGGCCATGCGTTTACTTTATCCATATTTGATTTGGGTTTTTTTCGCCACACTATTGAATTTAGGAATTGTTATTCTTAATTTTTTATATATTAAAAATGCTACCTAATCTTAATTAAAGCGTTTTAAAAGCTAATTTAATCTTAACCCTCTTAGCTTCTATCTATCAGTTTTAATGGATGGTTTTTCTATGTAAATCTGGCCACCGATTTTTTCTCCAAACAATATGTTAATATCCCCTAATTTTGATGGCAAAAATGAATTATATCACCCTTGAGGTTTTGATAGAAGTCTATCTGCTTTTATTGATTTATTTGAAATTGGCGAAAGAGCAACACAGTCTTAGAAATGATTTTCAAATTGGAACTTTACCGGCTCTTTTTACAAGACTGATTATCAAGCTTGTAACCATTTTAACAGTGGAATTAATGGATTTTAAGAAAGTTGAATTGATACCGTTTTGAACATGGTTTGCCAAGATTTAGGGGGTTGCTAGAACGGTTGGATTTTCAAGGGATTTAATTAATAATAAAGTATGGGAATACTTCCCGTATTTTTAACCAAACACTTCTTTTAGCGAAGTGGGTTAATGGAGATGAATTGCAATTCGGATTTCTTCTTAAAATAAGAAGAATTTTCCTTTAGGAAACTAAGGGCTGAACAATGAGTTTTGGATTATTCCGGGGCTAATTCAACTTTTAATCCCTCTAGTTTTTCATTCATAGGGATTTGACAGCCCAAGCGGCTGTTTTCTTTAACATGTAAAGCTTCGGACAACATGGCCTCCTCATCGGGGCTTTTTTCCACCAATTCGTGATCGCTAAGCACATATAACTGACAGGAAGCACACATGGCCATTCCTCCACAAATACCATCAACGGGCAATTCGAATGCTTTGCAGACCTCCATGATGTTCATGGCCATATCTGTTGGAGCATCAAGTGGATGGGCGACCCCCTCCCGGTCAATAACGGTAATTTTAACATCCATTATTCGATGGTTTTTATGGTTGATTTCTTAGCTTTTTTAAGGCTACCATCAAATCCTGTAATGCCACTAACAGTAGTGTATTTAAGAACGTTTCTCTTTCCGGGATGGATGCGCTGGAAGGCACTTTGGCACATCAAAGTGGCCTCGTGGAAACCACAGAGGATAAGTTTGAGTTTACCAGGATAGGTGTTTACATCACCTACCGCATAGATACCAGGAACATTAGTTTGGTAGTCAAGCGTATTGTCCACCTTGATGGCGTTTTTTTCGATCTCCAATCCCCAATTGATCATAGGGCCTAGTTTCGGAGTAAGTCCAAAAAGTGGTATAAAATAATCGACTGCAATATTTCTTTCGCTTTCCCCTTGGGCTACTGTAACGGACGAAAGATGAGAATTTCCGTTGAGGGCGGACACTTCAGCTAGGGTGATAAGTTGAATTTTATTTTGGTCTTTTAGGGCTTGTACCTTTTTTACTGAGTCTAGGGCACCACGGAACTCTTTTCGACGGTGTACAAGGGTTACCTCATTTGCAATATCCGCTAAAACAATGGTCCAGTCTAATGCAGAATCTCCTCCCCCAGCAATAAGTAATTTTTTATCTCGGTATTTTTCGGGATCACGGATTATATATTCCACCCCTTTCTCCTCCCAGAATGACAAGTCTTCAAGATCCGGTTTTCGGGGTTCAAATGTGCCCAAGCCTCCTGCGATCGCTACAACTGAAGCATGGTGTCGGGTGCCTTTATCGGTAGTAACGACAAAACTACCATCGGATTTTTTTTCGATATCTTGAGCCGTTTCACCAAGAGTAAAGCCTGGTTGGAAAGGCTCGATTTGTGACATTAGTTTATCCACCAAATCCTCTGCCAAAATTTCGGGTTGAGATGGGATATCGTAAATTGGTTTTTTTGGATAAATTTCGGCACACTGCCCCCCTGGTTGGGGTAAGGAATCAATCAAGTGACACCTGAGCTTGAGCAATCCTGCTTCAAATACGGCAAATAATCCTGTGGGCCCCGCACCAATTATGACAATGTCCGTTTTGATCATATATTTACGCAGGGTCTACACTTACAACTTCCTCGATCTGAGGAACGTGTTTTTTGATGGTCATTTCTACCCCTGATTTGAGGGTCATCTGATTGACGGTACAAGAAACACAAGCGCCGTGAAGCTGTACCTTTACCTTTTTGTCATTTTCGATCGCGACCAGAGAAATGTCGCCTCCATCAGAGGCCAAAAAAGGCCGAATTTCCTCCAGGGCTAACAATACTTTTTCTTCTATTTGTTGAGTCTCCATTTGAGTTATTTTATTGCTTCACACCCTACCATATTTGTTATGGCTACAGCCTTGGTTGGCGGCAACGTGGTATTTCTTTTGAGCAGTTGAGTAACAAGGTTTTGTGTAACCTCAGTGATGGATCGCTGAACGGGTGTACCTTCTTGCAATGCTGCAGGTCGTCCAATATCCGCCGCCTCTCTCACGCTTTGCACTAATGGCAAGGCACCAAGAAAGGGAACATTTTTGTCTTCCGCTAAACTTTCTGCCCCTTGCTTTCCAAAAATATAATACTTATTGCTAGGTAATTCCTCGGGGGTAAAATAGGCCATATTTTCAATGATGCCTAAAACTGGAACATCAATACTTTCTTGTTGGAACATGGCGATTCCTTTTTTGGTATCTGCTAACGCTAAATTCTGAGGAGTACTCACCACCACGGCCCCGTTGAGAGGAAGTGACTGAACTATACTTAGGTGGATATCCCCCGTGCCTGGAGGCAAGTCAATGAGCAGGAAATCTAATTCCCCCCAATCAGCACCAAAAATCATTTGATTAAGAGCCTTGGTAGCCATAGGGCCACGCCAGACCACAGCTTGGTTGGATTGGGTAAAAAATCCAATTGACAATACTTTCACTCCGTAATTTTCTACAGGAGCCATTTTGGATTTTCCGTCAACCTGAACTGATAGGGGTTTTTTTCCCTCCATATCAAACATGGTAGGGATAGACGGGCCATAGATATCGGCATCCAAAACACCTACTTTACAACCCATTTGTGAAAGGGTGACCGCTAAATTTGCCGTTAAAGTAGATTTCCCTACCCCGCCTTTTCCAGAGGAAATCGCAACTATGGAATCTATCCCCGGTATCCGATTGCCCTTGATCGGGGCAGCAGGGGGAGGCGTCTTTACTTTGATATTGATTTTTACTTTGGCCTTGGGATGTACGTTTTTGTGAATGACTTCGAGGATGGTGACCTCTAGTTTTTTTCGAGCTTGTAGGCTGGGATTGGATAGGCGCACGTCTAAGTCTATTTCGTCTCCAAAAACCATAATATTGTTAACTGCTTTACTGTCAATCAAGTTTCCCCCTTCTCCTGGTACAGATATCGTTTTTAGGGCTTTCACCACATCTTGCTTGTTCAATTTCATCTACAGCTTGCTAGTTTTTTTGGTTACAAATATAATCTAATCTGTTCGGAAACAAAAGTTTAGAACCCAATTTCAAAGGGAGGAAGGGCGGTATTGGGATCCCAAAAAAAATCCTCAAAATGGCTTATTTGGTCATTTTTTATCGTGAGCCCCTCGCTTTCAAGGAGTTGTTGCATTAGTTTTGACCCTGGGAAGTGGTGTTTTCCGGTGAGGAGTCCATTGCGATTGACCACCCTGTGAGCAGGTACTTCATGATGATTGTGGGCAGCATTCATAGCATAACCCACCATTCTAGAACTCTGGGGATGACCCAAATATCGGGCGATAGCACCGTAGGAGGTGACCCTACCCTGTGGGATTTTTTTTACAATTTCATAAACTTGATTGAAAAACTGTGACATCATTTAAATTTAAGTTCAAGGTAGGTGATGGGTTTGTTTTGTTCTAAAAATATTTTTTCATAGAAGGTTTGAACACCAATAGCGACTTCAGGAGCATGAGGGTTGTTATAAATATCGTGGTGGGCATAGAGCAACTCGAAGGCAGAGTCGTTTAATATCCCTAGGGTATAGCCGTGTAAAAATTCACTGTCGGTCTTGAGATGAACACTGCCGCCGGGTTGCAATATTTGTTTGTATTTATGAAAGAATTCGGGATGGGTCAATCGATGTTTTGTTCTTTTGAATTTGATCTGTGGATCAGGGAAGGTGATCCATATTTCTGCCACTTCACCTATAGAGAAAAGGGTATCAATCAATTCGATTTGCGCACGAATAAAAGCAATGTTTTGTAAGTTTTTCTCCAATGCCGTTTTAGCTCCCCTCCAGAATCGCGCACCTTTGATATCTATTCCAATGAAGTTCTTATCGGAATTTTGGGTGGCCAGATATAGCGTGTACTCTCCTTTCCCACATCCCAATTCTAACACTATGGGATTGTCATTTTTGAAAAAATCAGTATGCCAATTGCCCTTTAATTGAAAAACATCATTTTCAAGCATCTCACGTTCCGGCTGAATGACATTTTTGAAGGTTTCGTTTTCCTTAAATCGTTTGAGTTTATTTTTACTTCCCATTGTAGGTAATCAGAAGACAAATTTAACCAATGGAAAATTAATCTTGGGATGGAGTTACAATGGAAGTGGCTCGTTGAAGGGTAAAAGCAAATACGGAACCTACTCCAGGGGTACTCTCTACAAATAATTTTTCCTTATGGGCCTCAATGATATGTTTGACGATAGCAAGCCCCAAGCCTGATCCACCGGCTTTGCGATTACCTGATTTGTCCACTCGGTAGAAGCGTTCAAAAAGACGCGGCATATGCTCCTCTTGAATTCCCTCGCCATTATCGGTAACTCTGACCAATATTTTTTCTTCACTCAGTTCCTCAAAATTCACTACCGTTTTGCCGTTTTTTACGCCATACTTGAGTGAATTAATAATCAGATTAGTCAAGACCTGTTGAATCCTTTCCTCATCGGCAAAAACGTTTAGATTATTTTGGTACTCTTGGTCAAAACTTAGAGTAATTTTGTTCTTTAAGGCCTGTATTTCTAAGAGTTCAAAAACGTTTTCTATGAGTTGCCCAAGGTCAAAATATTTTCTGTCTATGGTTTTGATGCCGGATTCAAACTGAGTGATCAAATCCAAATCCTTGACCACATAAATGAGTCGTTCTACTCCTTTCGCGGTTCTTTTAAGGTACTTCTCCCTGACTTTTTTATCCTCTATGGCACCCTCGAGAAGTGTAAGTACATAACCCTGTATTGTGAAAAGAGGCGTTTTTAACTCATGGGAAATATTGCCAATGAATTCCTTTCGGTATTCTTCTTTGTCTTTCAATGAATCTATTTCAAGTTTTTTATCATCGGCAAATTTTATTAAATTCTTTCTAAGCACATCCATATCCGTTTGAACAGTCTTTTGGTTCACAGAAATACCAGAGGGAGAAATATCGTTGTAAATGCCCTGTATCCTATTGAGGATGAATCTTTCTACCCTGTAATGCACAAGAAAAACAGAAAAAATAAAAAACAACAAAAGCATTAGGATCAATTGAATCAAATCTTTGTTATCAAGTTGTATGTTGTTGNCATAAAAAAAGAAAAACAANAAGAAANTCAATAACAACANCATAATGGCTGAAAGCTTGANNGCAANTCTAAAATTCTTAAACCTATNCACAGGATTTATTTAGANNGATNGATGAATTTATAGCCCACCCCTTTGATGGTTTTAANGTATTTATCGCCTATNTTTTCTCTGAGTTTTCGGATGTGAACATCGATGGTTCTGTCACCAACCACTACNTCACTGCCCCAAACNATTTGCATAATTTTTTCTCTTTTAANCACCTTATCAGGTTTGGAAGCCAAAAGATAGAGTAGCTCAAATTCTTTTCGGGGTAANGAAANAGTATTTCCCATTNTGGNTTACCTCATACTGCTCTCTGTCAATNATTANTTTACCTAATCGAATTTTGTCTTNGTTTTCATCTTCTTTTTTAAGTCGGCGCAANAGCGCTTTNACTTTGGAAATGATAATTTTCGGTTTTATGGGTTTNGTGACATAGTCATCGGCTCCCGAATCAAAGGCCGCAACGTAGGAATAATCNTCNCCTCTNGCCGTGAGAAACATGATAATGGTNTCGTTAAAACGTNNATCTTTTCGNAGTTCCTCGCAAGCNTCAATACCATCCATTTCAGGCATCATCACATCNATNATAATTAAGTGAGGGAGGTTTTTATNNGCCTTTTTCAAAGCCTCTCTNCCATTTGAAGCGGTTTTTACGCTATAACCTTCTNGTANTAAATTGTATTTTATAATTTCAANTACATCAGGTTCGTCATCCACCAACAANATCCTGATATCCTTTTTTTTCATNGTTTTATTTCTANNACTAATATAAAAATTTATCTCTTTGATTTCTTNTAAAATNANTTTGCGAGAGTNAATAAATCGTTAAGGCCNTATATTTTATTAACTTTGTNGTNNTAACNTCCTGTANTTGCGAAACCTATTNCTCTTNTTTATGNNACTTTCAATGCATCTTGTCTTCGCACAAGAAAAGNCGAATCAGTCTTTTCTNAATGTNACNNATTCNNATAAATTGGAATTTCAAATGTATCCCAATCCCTACACAGGAGGAGAACTACATTTNATCTCAAATACAGACGAGATAAAGATTATCATGATTATTAATATCTTGGGAGAAGTGGTTTTTCAAACCTCAACCTATGAAGATTATGTTATCCCCAATATNNTGAACAATGGAATCTANATCGTGAAAATAAAACAGGGNGNCCAACAGGGACTGAGTCGTTTGGTTGTGCCTTAATNTAGGCAGAAAATGACAATNAATAACTTGGAAAATTTTTGGGAAATCAATNGTCGATCCGACTTTGATNNTCTGGCNCTAAAGACCTTTGCNTTTCAATACCAAAANAATACTGTNTACCGTTCTTTTTGTGATCTGATTAATTGTAATCCTGNNGATNTTGTCAAGTTTGAGGACATTCCCCATTTGCCCATCTCTTTTTTTAAATCNAAAAGAGTTTGNTCATTTCAAAATGATAAAGCGCAGTTTTTNAGTTCGAGTACTACNACTGGGAAAAGTCCATCGAANCATTTTTACCTTCATCTTGANGATTACAAAATGAGTTTTCGAAAAGGGTTTGAATATTTTTATGGACCCATAGAAGATTACGNTGTTCTGGCCCTNCTGCCCTCCTATCTTGAAAGAAAAGGTTCTTCCCTAATNTATATGACCAACGATATGATCCACAANAGTCATCAGGTCGAAAGTGGTTTCTATCTNGATCAATGGGAGACNCTAAAAGAAAAGATTACACAATTAGANGTTAAAGGTCAAAAAACATTATTNNTGGGGGTATCTTTTGCGCTGNTGGANTTGNCAGAACAGTACTCATTTGACTTGAAAAATACCATNGTAATGGAAACAGGNGGAATGAAAGGCAGGAGAAAAGAANTGACCCGAGANGCATTACACNACCAACTTAAAAAAGGATTGGGCTGTCTTAAAATTCACTCGGAATATGGAATGACCGAAATGTTTTCTCAAGCCTATTCGAAAGGAGATGGAGTTTTTGAATGTCCGCCNTGGATGCGTGTTTATGCTNGGGAAAATCAAGATCCNTTTACCCGCCTTCCCATNGGGCAAAGTGGAGGATTAAATATCACAGATTTGGCAAATAGAGAGAGCTGTGCCTTTATCGCTACTGAGGATTTNGGTAAAATATATTCAGAGAATAAGTTTGAAGTATTAGGTCGATTTGACGCTTCTGAGATTAGAGGNTGNAATCTGATGGTGGTTTAGCCAACCACTTTCACTATAAAGTAATTTTTCTTCCCTCTTTGGAGAAGCACATACTGCTGGCCAATCAAATCTCCATTTCCTATGCGATACTTTTCATCTACCTTNANTTTATTGATTGAAATAGAGTTTTCACTCAANGCCCTTCGGGCTTCACCATTTGATTTTAAGAAAGATGTTTTGGCANCNAAAAGTGAAATCATATCAATCCCGTTATTCAAATCGGAAAGTGAAATCTCAGCCTGCGGTACACCCTCAAAAACCTCCAAAAAAGTCTGTCGATCCATTTTTTTGAGGTCTTTGGCAGTGGATTTACCGAATAAAATCTGACTGGCCTGTATGGCTTTTTGTAAATCTTTCTCACAGTGAACCATACGGGTAACTTCCTCAGCTANGGTTTTTTGTAANAAGCGCATATGNGGNTTTTCTTGATGTTGATTAATCAAATCCTCGATGATTTTCTGATCCATTAAGGTAAAAATCTTGATGTAATTTTGNGCNTCTTCATCGGAGGCATTTAACCAATATTGGTAAAATTTATAAGGAGTAGTTNTTGCCTTGTCCAACCATATATTACTCCCCTCTGNTTTTCCAAACTTCGTCCCGTCGTATTTTGTAATAAGTGGACAGGTAATNGCATAAGCCTTGCCCCCNAGTTTACGACGAATCAATTCTGTTCCTGTAGTGATATTNCCCCATTGATCGCTNCCGCCCATCTGTAGTTCACAATCCATATTTTGATAGAGATGTAAAAAATCATACCCCTGTAGCAATTGNTANGTGAATTCCGTGAAAGACATCCCAACTTTTACATCNCTCCCGAGNCGNTTTTTTACAGAGTCTTTGGCCATCATATAATTCACAGTAAGATGCTTACCAATATCGCGGCTGAAATCTATNAAGGTATAGTCTTTAGTCCAATCAAAATTATTGACCAACCGGGCCGCNAAAGGGTTNGCNGGATTGAAATCGAGCAATTTTTGCAATTGGCGTCTTATACCATCTATNTTTTTTTTCAAAGCTTCAGCATCTAACAGGTTTCTCTCGTCGGACTTACCCGACGGATCTCCGATCATCCCAGTAGCTCCTCCTANNAGTNCTATNGGTCGGTGACCTGACCGCTGAAAATGAATTAATATCATGATTTGAACCAAACTACCTATATGGAGAGAATCGGCCGTAGGNTCAAAACCAATATAGCCNGTGGTNGGGTGCTTCATNAGNTAGTCCTCCGTTTCGGGCATTATATCGTGTAACATCCCTCTCCAACGAAGTTCNTCTACAAAATTTTTCTGCATCACTTTGATTTGGTAGCAAAGATAGATTTATGCCCTAAAACAAAAAATTATTCTTTAAAAAGCATTAGTTTTAAAATATGANTTTGGTNACTGGAGCTACNGGCTTTATCGGATCTCATTTGNTGTGTCTTTTGGTCCAAAAAGATGTTTTTCCCGTGGCTATGTTCCGTCACGAATCCAATAAGAATTATGTTTGGAAGCTTTTTGAAAGTAAGTTTTCTGATGCAAAGGAACGCTACGAAAAAATNACTTGGAGAAAAGCAGATTTNAGAGACTTNCCCAGCTTAAATCAAGCTTTTGAGGGGGTNACCCATGTTTACCATTGCGCNGGTTATATTTCNCTTGCACAAAGAGATGTCAAAAAGTTACTTGAAATCAACGAACAAGGATCTGCCTATNTGGTCAATCTTTGCTTNAGCCATTNCATNAAAAAATTGGTCTATGTGAGTTCNANAGCGGCNNTNGGAAATGAACCTACNTCCTCNATAATCGATGAAAATACCCCNTGGGAAAAAAATATGGATAAGACCCCCTATGCCTATTCTAAATANGGAGGCGAGGTTGAGATTTGGCGTGGGATGCAAGAGGGATTGAATGCAGTTATCGTCAACCCCGGAATTATCTTGGGAAAAGGCAGNCCCATTGAGAAANTATTGCAACNTGATAAAAAAGGCATTCGTTGGTACACCCCTGGCACTAAAGCNTTNGTTGGAATNAAGGANGTAGTTAATGTCATGGAAAAACTAATGAATGTNANTATTAGCGGTGAANGATTTNTATTGGTGGCGGAGAATTGGACGGGAAAAGCAGTTGCANAATACCTTGCNAANGTATCAAATAAAAAGTCAANAATAGCTTCGATCCCCAAGGNATTAATGTACTTNNTATGGGGNTTGGAACACTTGATTCAATTGTTCGGTATCAGAAAACGTTTTTTNACCCGTGCCACCATAATAGGTCANTATGAACAAAAAACNNTAAACGGTNGTAAAATTAAATCCTATATTGATTTAGACTANGCCCCNNTCAAAGANCNGTTCTTNAGCTAGATTAAAGGGGANCAAAAAATTANATCATTTTTCTANAGCTCGAAGCTCCTCCTGTACGCTGTCTCTTAATTTTTTAAGCTGTTCTTGAACAACTTTAAATATAGGGGCGTATTTTTTNGGATTTTGNGCGTAATANTTCTGACTGGAAGCCAACTGAGNACTGTCAATATTGTATTTGTTGTAAATGTATTGNGGTTCCATCATCNTTTGTTTCTCTTTAATAGCGTATNGGTCTCTAATNATATTTTTCATCAAAATNATGTCNACCATGATAAAACTCATTTGTTCAGGAGGAATNAGGTTTTTGGGAGGCTTNTTATNNCCNATTTCNGAACAGGAAAAAATGAAAANNAACAACAGGAAGATTGATTTTTTNATGATCATCTNTNAAAAGTTAGTTTTTTNCCCAANGCAATTTCAATTATTTTTCCTCTNTCATAGACCAAATTCCCNTTTACNAAAGTTTTCTCAATGGTTGCATNNAAAGTAATTCCCTCGAAAGGTGACCAACCACATTTATACAAAAGATCCTCTTTAACCACCTTAATTTTTTTGTTGAGATCCACCAGAACAAGATCTGCAAAGTAACCCTCGCGAAGNAAACCTCGATCTTGTATTTTAAANAGAATAGCTGGATTGTGACAAGCTTTTTCNACGAGCTTTTCCAAGCTGNTTTTGCCCTGNTGCACAGCNGTTAANAGGACAGGATAAGCNTGTTGAACCAATGGCCCNCCTGAAGGGGCTTTGNTNTAGGGGTTTTGCTTTTCCTCCAATGTATGTGGGGCATGATCTGTTGCCAAAACATCAATNTTGTCNTCATTNAGGGCTTTCCAAAGAGCCTCGCGATCCGATGCTTTTTTTACAGCAGGNTTCCATTTGATCAAAGTCCCTTTTTCAGCATAGTCATCCTCAGAGAACCAAAGGTGATGAACACACACTTCGGCGGTTATTTTCTTTTCTGAAATTGGCTTATCATTAGAAAACAAATGGGTCTCAANNGCNGTAGATAAGTGAAAGACATGCAACCTNGCTCCAGTAGCTTGAGCAAGTTTTACAGCCNTTGAAGAGGAACGGAAACAGGCTTTTTCGCTTCTGATAACAGGGTGTTTTTCAATNGGGATGTCGTCACCGTATTNAGCNATGTGCTGGGCTAAATTTTCTCTNATGGTAGTTTCATCCTCACAATGAACAGCAATNGGTAAATCGGTACTTGAAAAAATTTTTTTNAGAACNTNNTCATCNTCTANCAACATATTCCCCGTAGANGAACCCAAAAACAATTTCAANCCCGCCGCTTTAGTGNCATCAAAAGATTTGATTTCCTCCAAATTATCGTTAGTNCCTCCAAAGAGAAATCCATAATTTGCAATGGAGTTTTTNGCTGCNNCAGCNAGCTTATCATCCAAGTNTTTTTGAGTAGTAGTTTGGGGTTGGGTATTGGGCATTTCAATAAAAGAGGTAATGCCGCCCGCTACTGCCGCCCTNGATTCTGAGGCTATNGTAGCTTTGTGGCTAAGACCTGGTTCCCTAAAATGTACTTGATCGTCGATCCAACCCGGTAANAGGTGAAGTCCTGAGGCATCAATGCGCTNGGCATNTAGAGGTNGTGGTATGTGATCGCTTATTNTTTNAATCTTTTCTCCACGGATCAATAAGTCCTTCTGGAAAACCTTACCTTCATTGACCAATTGAGCATTTTGGATTAATATTTCCCTCATTAAATACTATAAAATATGCTTCTNATTCTTAAAATTAATACNGCTGNCAATGCCTCCCAAATTATTTTTCCATTCATTTTGGAAACTCCAAACATTCTGTTGGTAAAAATAATNGGATGCTCTACATACTTAAATCCCTTTTTCCAAAGNTTAAATTTCATCTCAATTTGAAAGGCATAGCCTACAAATTTTATTTTTTCAAAATCTATTTTTTCAAGAGCCTCCCTTTTGTATCCTACGAACCCTGCCGTAGGGTCTTTGACNGGCATAAAGGTAATCCATNGCACATACAAAGAGGCCAAATANGAAAGTAAAATCCTACTCAAAGGCCANTTTACNACATTNATGCCTTTNATGTANCGGGAACCGATTACCATGTCGTACTTCGAATTAAGGAGAGANAACATAGGAGANAGCTCATTGGGATCGTGNGATAAATCAGCATCCATTTCAAAAATATAGTCATAATTTCTTTCCAAGGCCCATTTGAATCCNTGAATGTAGGCTTTTCCCAAACCTTCTTTTCTCTGGCGTTNNTCAANAAACAGTCGTTTAGGATANTTATTCATCAATTCCAAAACCAAATCAGCAGTTCCGTCAGGAGAGGAATCATCTACTACTAAAATATCAAAANCTTTATTTTCGAAAGTCATTTCGACAATCTTCTTGATATTCTCNAACTCATTGTAAGTNGGAATGATGACCAATACTTTCTCCATAACANCAAAGTAAAAATACTAAATCGTNATAAATAAATGAATAGTTAAATTACTTCCTTAATTTTATTTCATGTTTGANTGGACTGAAAAATTTCAANCTCAAGAAGACTGGGTTANTATTTTACTGTTGATAATTTTTGCGTTGTGTTCNTACTTGNATNTGATNNGGANGCATCAATTTGGTCTNCTNATTTCTATTTGGAAATCAAAAAANTATTTCACTNTATATGATAANGAAAAGTATGCTANCCCNTTNCATCAATTCAATGCGATTTTAATNNTTATCACATTNATTGCCTTTTCNATTTTGGGNTATTTTTTTTACAATAAGATCTTANTATCAATTTNTGGAAAAATATCATTNNTCNCTATTTTAGGCNTTCTAACTGCNATGGCTGTTACTCGCTATGGANTNNTACGACTAGTNTTTACCCTTTCAGGTCATANAGAATTGTATCAGCAAATAGTNTTTAGGAGCTTAAGCTTTTATGGTTCAATCAGCCTNTANGGACTTTTCATTTTTTCGTTCTATTATTACAGTTTTATTACNGANACTAACCTTTTATTGNTTGTAATAATACTTATACTTTGTTNAGTATTTATATCCCACTTAANTATTTATTTTAGAATCATTAGTATGAATCTCAANAATATAGTTTATTTAATTTTNTATCTTTGTGCTTTNAAAATTGTGCCNTGGCTNTGGCTTTATAAATTAATTTTTTANACNAAANCAAATTTAAAAGAATTATGAAAGTGAAGACTATTTTAGTTTCTCAACCTGAGCCAGCAAGTGACAAGTCNCCTTATTCTCGATTGAAAGAAAANCACAAACTTAAAATTGATTTCCGACCATTTATTCATGTAGAGGGATTGTCTGCCAAGGAAGTAAGGTTGCAAAAAATTAATTTTTCTGAATTTAATAATGTCATCCTCACNAGTAGAAATGCTGTAGATCATTTTTTTAGAGTCACCGAGGAAATGCGTTTTAAGGTTCCAGATTCTACAAAATATTTCTGTCAATCTGAGGCTGTTGCNTACTACCTNCAGAAATANGTAGTTTATAGAAAACGCAAAATNTATGTGGGTGAAAAAACCATTGACGATTTAGANGCCGTTTTNAAAAAATTCGATANNGAAAAGTTTCTACTACCNANCTCAGATGTTCTTAAACCTAGTATTCCCNNTTGTCTNAATAAAATAGGAATAAANTGGACACGAGCNAAATTGTATAAAACAGTAGTGAGTGACCTCTCTGATTTGAGANATGTTTACTACGATGTGTTGGTNTTTTTTAGTCCCTCNGGAATAAAATCANTGTTNAAAAACTTTCCNGATTTNCAGCAAAATGAAACNAAAATCGCTGCNTATGGGAATGCNACTGTATTGGCTGCAGACAAAGCGAAATTGAGAATTGATATCAAAGCCCCGACCCCCGATACTCCNTCCATGACNATGGCCATAGAAAAGTACATCAGNAANNGTGGAAAGTAGTCTAAACCTTTTTAAAATTTATTTTGATAGACCTTCCACAGAAGCAAAACCCACCCAATAATCAGTAAACNTCCGCCGATAGGCGTTATGNNGCCNATCCATGAAAAATCANAAGGGCTNAGTTTTCCCAAACAAATTAGAAAAATACTACCNCAAAAAAGAACAACTCCCCAGAAAAAAAGCCTNAAAATCCANGGGCTTCTTGCNAGNGGGATTTGGGAAAAAATCAANANAGCCAATCCGTGATACATCATNTATCGAATGCCCGTATGAAAGGATTGCAAAACCTCTTCNGTAAAAAAGGCTTTAAGTGCATGACTGGCAAAGGCCCCCATGNCTACCGAAAGCAGTGCAAANCTTCCTCCTAAAAGAATATATTTTCTCATAAANTGAATATAATATTTAAAATATAAATTGGCNTATGTAAATTGATTAATTTTATTAATANAAATAAGATNTTTAATTTAATTTGTAAATATTAATAAAATTAGGTTTTGAAAACAAANAATGAAAAAGTGCTNATAGATGGATTGGATAAAATTATCCTNAGAGCATTAATGATCGATGCGAGAAAATCAATCAATGAAATTGCTAAAACTGCAGGTATTTCNGGNGCAGCAGTTCACCAGCGTCTGAAAAAATTGGAAAGTTCAGGACTAATANCCAACTCTCAGATTGTTTTGAATCCAAAAATATTGGGTTATAGAACTATGGCTTTTATTGGAATTTATTTGGACAAAGCCATAAGAAACCCCGAGGCGGTTAAGCAACTTNAAAAAATTCCTGAGGTAATTGAGTGCCACTACACTACNGGAAATTGGAGTATTTTGATCAAAATTCTCTGTGANGANAATGAACANTTGATGACATTATTAAATGATAAAATTCANACGATTGAAGGGGTTTCTAGAACAGAAACTTATATTTCCCTTATTCAACAAATTAAAAGGCAAATTCAGGTNTAGCTTGTANGAGTTTCAACTATTTTTTTCGGTGGGTNAAAGCAAAAATGATGATNAACAATTGTAGGATACCAGAAATAATATTAGCCGTTACCACAGCTANACTANCAATCAAAATCCCAAAATACAGCCAAATACAAATACCGATTAACATAATCACATACATGGAAACGGAAACNCCCGAAGCNTCNCGNTTTTTCCAAATTTTCAGNACCTGAGGGATAAAAGCAACNGTGGTAAANGTAGCNGCAATTAATCCAATNATTTCAATTTGNAAATCACTCATCANATGACAATATTTATGATTTTACCGGGTACAACAATTATTTTCTTGGGGCTGGNNCCNCTGATTTGNTCGAGAGTACGTTGTTCTTGCATCACNGCTTNTTTAATTTCCTCGACCCCCATATCTAANGACAACNTAAGGGTAAATCTCATTTTTCCATTAAATGATACNGGATATTCCTTGGCTTTCTCCTTTACCTTGTCAGGNTCATATACCGGGAAGGGCTCAAACTCTATACTCTTGGTGTGCCCTAATTTTTCCCACAATTCTTCACAAAAATGGGGNGTAAACGGTGAGAGCAAAATTAAAAGGGGTTCNAGAACNGCCTTATTAGAACATTTCAAAGTGGTCAACTCATTGACNCATATCATAAAGGTNCTNACACAGGTATTGAAGGACAAACGACCAATATCNTCCGTTATTTTTTTAATGGTCTGATGAAGTATTTTTTCACTTTCCTCATCAAGAGGGGTTTCGGTGACTGCCCATTGATCTTNATGGTNAAATAATCTCCATAATTTTTTAAGGAAGTTGTGCACACCGGAAATNCCTGCNGTATTCCAAGGNTTATCTTGGTCAATGGGACCCAAAAACATTTCATACATNCGAAGGGTATCGCCCCCATAGGTATCACAGATTTCATCGGGGTTNACGACATTGTATTTTGACTTNGACATTTTTTCTAATTCCCTNCCNACAATGTATTTNCCATTTTCAAGAATAAATTCTGACTCTTGAAAATCNTTNTGCCAATTTTTGGTCGCCTGAANGTCCAATTCGTCTTGAAGATTNACCATANTTACATCTACANGTATGGGTTCTACTTCATGATCNGCAATTAGGCCCTTNGAGAGAAAAGTTTGGGTTCCTTTTTTTCGATATATAAAAGCAGAGTTCCCGAGAATCATTCCTTGATTNACTAATTTTTTAGCATACTCGTCAGAAGCGACATAACCTANATCAAAAAGNAATTTTTGCCAGAATCTAGAGTATAAAAGATGTCCCGTGGCATGTTCANCTCCTCCTATATAAAAATCAACATCTTGCCAGTAGTCTAGTGCTTTCTCCCCNACCCATTCACTTGTATTNTNAGGATCCATATAGCGGTTAAAATACCAAGAGCTTCCCGCCCATCCNGGCATGGTATTGAGCTCTAGTGGAAATANAGNTTTATGATCAATACGNTCAACAGGAACAANTTNNTCNTTGGTTTCATCCCACGCCCAAACCTTGGCGTTACCCAATGGCGGTTGGCCGTCTTCGGTAGGGAGATATTTTTCTACATCGGGCAACTCAAGTGGGAGATGTTCCTCCTTTATGGGAATTGGNACCTCTCCTTTAAAATAAATGGGAATNGGTTCGCCCCAATATCTTTGTCGNCTAAAAATAGCGTCACGTAACCTAAAATTTATTGCACCCTTTCCACAATCTCTGGATTCCAATTCATNGATTACCCTGTCCAGTGNCGCTTTGAAATCAAGACCATTTAAAAAATCANACTGGATCAATTTTACATTTCCCTTATCNGCATATGCTNCCTCTGAAATATCTACCCCCTCAAAAATATTAATGATTGGCAAGTCAAAATGGGTAGCGAAATCNAAATCNCTTTGGTCTCCACNNGGGACAGCCATGACGGCCCCTGTTCCATANCCTNCCAANACATACTCCCCTATCCATATNGGAATGGGTTGNCTTGTAAANGGGTGGAGGGCGNAGGCTCCTGTGAAAACACCGCTNATGNATTTTACATCNGACTGACGTTCACGGTCGGATTTACCTGANACCTGTTCTATNTAATCGNAGACCACTTTCCGCTGANCNGGGGTAGTGATTTTTTNTACCAATTCGTGCTCAGGGGCTAGGGTCATGNANGTGACCCCAAAAATGGTATCTGGTCGNGTAGTGAAAACCTCCAATTTTTCGTCATGTTTTTCCAACTCAAAATAGATGCTTGCCCCNNTGGATTTTCCGATCCAGTTCCTNTGCATTTCTTTGATGGAATCAGACCAATCTAATTTNTCTAATCCCAAAAGAAGTCNGTTGGCATAAGCACCAATCCTCATACTCCATTGTCGCATTTTCTTTTTAGTGACAGGATGTCCTCCGCGTTCGGAAACACCGTTTACGATTTCGTCANAGGCGAGAACCGTTCCNAGNGCNGAGCACCAATTTACATTGGTTTCAGATAAATAAGTAAGNCGATAGGACAGTAATATTTTTTGTTTTTCCTCNTCACTANAGTCATGCCANTTTTGGGCATCGAATTGCGGGGTATNTTTGTCACAATGTGCCTTGACATTTAAATTCCCNTNCTTTTCAAANCGGGTAATCAGCTCATTAATAGACAGTGCCTTATCGGCTTCGAGATCATAATAGGANTCAAATAATTTCAAGAAGATCCATTGAGTCCATCGATAGTAACTCGGATNTGAAGTGCAAACTTCACGATCCCAATCAAAGGAAAAACCCATTCTATTCANTTGTTCTCGATATCTNTTGATATTGGTANTAGTGGTTTTNGAGGGATGTTGACCTGTTTGAATGGCATATTGNTCTGCGGGAAGTCCAAAAGAGTCGAAGCCCTGAGGATGAAGAACGTTAAAACCNAAATGTCTTTTGTAACGGGCTATAATATCACTGGCAATATAGCCCAAAGGNTGACCTACATGCAAGCCTGCNCCAGAGGGATAAGGAAACATATCCAGCACATAATACTTGGGCTTGTTANTAAGATTGTCTGCCNTAAATATTTTTTGGGTNGCCCAAATNTTCTGCCATTTTTTTTCAATCTCCCGAAAATCGTAATTCATTTANGGCTCTTTTTTGGAATGTGTAAAAATACGTTTATTGAAGGAAAGNAAAAAGTTTCCTGTANCCAAGGTTCTTTTTATTGATGGTTTTTTAATTTTACTAAAATAAATTANCNCATTGAGACAACTGCCTGAAGAAAAATTCAACAGAACTAGATTGATCTCCACCTATTTTTCNGTGGTNGTGAGTATTTCTTTGGTCTTGTTTTTGACAGGAATACTNGGGATTTTGTTGATNAACTCCAAAAAAGTAGCGGATCACTTTAAAGAACAAATCGTAATGACAATTTATNTAAAAGATTCCGCCAAAGAGATTGAATTAAANCAATTGCAAAAAACNCTGACNTTAAATATNGCTACCAAAAAAGTGAATTATNTATCNAAAGAGGAGGCATCAAAAAGNCACANNAATGAGATTGGAGAGGACTTTATGGAGTTTTTAGGATACAACCCCCTTCTCAATTCCGTTGATGTTTACTTCAAAGCNTCTTTTTTNAACCCTGCTATGGTTTCCAAGCTAAGTAAGGATATAGANCTATATANCTATGTAGATGAGGTGGTTTATGATAGACCCCTTTTNGAATTAATGTATGAAAATATTAATAAAATAACATTATGGATGCTATTCGCCAGTGGTATATTTATATTTGTNGTNGTNCTTTTGATTAACAGNTCCATTCGTNTGTCCATCTACTCTAAAAGATTAATAATAAAAACCATGCAATTGGTTGGNGCCAANAAANGATTCATTCGANGACCATTCATNAAAGCCCACTTANTNATGAGTGCTCTAGGTTCAATTATTGCCATGCTAGGAATGGCCGCNGTAATCTATGAGATGCAAAATCGATTTCCAGAATTACAGATTTTTGAGAACCCNTATGAAACCGCTTTNGTTTTTNCGGGGGTATTTGTTTTAGGTNTNGGGATCACACTNATAAGTACTTNCTTTGCGACACAACGTTATCTTAATTTGAGAACCAACGCNGTAAATTAAAATCTTATTATGAGTGAAGGTAGCCAAAAAAAGGAATTNCTGTTCGGAAAAAGGAACTNCAAACTCTTANTATTTTCGATTGCTGTAATTNCCACAGGATTTGTAATTATGTCGGGAGGGGGAAGTGANGATCCCAATGTATTTAACCCTGAAATTTTNAGTTTTCGNAGGATCAGANTGGCTCCAACAATCGTNTTATTNGGTTTNGGTCTTGCCATTTATTCNATCTTAACATCACCAAAAAAAAATAAATGAGTGCGNTAGAGACGCTGATTTTGGGAATTGTTCAAGGTCTAACAGAGTTTTTACCCGTTTCNTCTAGTGGGCATTTGGAAATTGTCAAGTCAATTTTTGGCAGTGATTACNATCAACAACAAGGACTTTTGGTCACCATTATCCTCCACGCCGGGACNNCTTTTAGCACAATTTTTGTNTTTAGAAANGAGATAGCTTTGATTTTGACCGACCTCATCCAGTTTAAAAAAGGAGAGANCTTCGATTTTAGTTTAAAAATCCTAATATCCATGATTCCAGCAGTANTCATTGGACTTTTTTTTGAAGATTTTATNGCNTCTCTTTTTGNGGGTAAAATTGCNATNGTNGGTGGAATGCTTTTAATAACCGCCTTTCTATTGTATTTGACAGATNGAGTAAGTCAAAACAANAGGAAATTAAATTATAANAACGCCTTTTACATNGGTATCATTCAGGCCATTGCNATTCTACCAGGAATATCGAGAAGTGGAGCTACCATAGCACTNGCAGTATTGCTTAAAATAGATCGGGATAAAGCGACNCGATTTTCCTTTTTAATGGTCATTCCTNTGATTTTAGGCAGTATTACNAAAAGTACTANNGATGGTAATTTATCCGNGGNAAATANTGCACTTTTTCCTTTNNTGATTGGATTTGTAAGTGCTTTCATTACTGGNGTTTTTGCTTGCCAATGGATGGTTGCCTTAGTGAAAAAAAGTCAATTGAAGTACTTTAGCTTTTATTGTATTTTGGTGGGGATACTCGCCATAGTATTNAGTTTATAATATGAATTTATCATGTGAATCCATACTAGAAGGACAACTGTTGTTGTTAGACAAACCNNNAGAATGGACTTCCTTTCAGGTAGTCAATAAAGTAAGGTGGGCTTTAAAAAAGAAATACCATCTTAAAAAACTAAAAGTGGGGCATTCAGGGACGCTTGACCCTCTGGCGAGTGGCTTATTACTTNTATGTACAGGAAAAATGACCAAAAAAATTNGTGAATTTCAAGCGCTTGAAAAAAGCTATNCAGGGACCATNACTCTTGGTGCCACTACCCCTTCCTATGATTTAGAAACNCCATTTGATAAACAATTTCCAATTGACCACATNAAGCTAGATCAATTAAATGAGGTTAAAAAACAGTTTGAGGGGGAAATCGANCAGTACCCTCCGATTTTTTCTGCTATTAAAAAAGAGGGTAAACGNCTATATAAATNNGCCAGAGAGGGAGAAACTNTGAAAATTGACNATAGAAAAATCAGTATTTATAAATTTGATTTAACCNCGATTAANCTTCCTCTAATCAGTTTTNANGTGAAATGTTCTAAGGGTACCTACATCCGCTCTNTNGCCCATGATTTTGGAAAANTNCTAGAATCTGGAGCGCACTTNAGTGAATTGAGAAGGANTTCCATAGGGTCTTACAGGGTAGAAAATGCCCTNACTCCCAATCAAATNATCAAAAAATTAGAGTTATTATAANTANAGGATGAACTTATAATNCTTGATTTTTAATAATTTTNCAGTAAATAANCTAAATATGGAACGGTCCTCATCNGAGGTAATGAAAAGGTTNGACCAAAAAGGATNCTTGGATATAGATCTGCCTGAGGGGCTTGATTTGATCTATGAAATCAAACGNCTCAAAAAAAAGAAAAAGGCAGTNTTGATGGCTCATTACTATCAAGAAGCTGAAATTCAAGAGTTAGCGGATTATCTGGGAGACAGTCTTTATTTGGCGCAAGCCGCTGAAAAGGTANAGGCAGANATGATCGTTTTTGCAGGTGTTCACTTNATGGCTGAGACTGCCAAAATCGTAAACCCTAACAAAANGGTATTATTACCNGATTTAAAAGCAGGNTGTTCGCTTGCCGATTCTTGTCNACCAGAAGATTTNAAAAAATTCATTGNTCAATATCCNGGTGCCCATGTAGTGACCTACATCAATTGTTCCGCTGAAATCAAAGCATTGAGTTCTATAGTCTGTACCTCAAGTAATGCCGTTAGGGTNATTGATTCCATACCAAAGGGAGAAACNGTNATCTTTGCTCCCGATAAAAACTTAGGACGGTATCTGATCAAGCAAACAGGACGAGATATGATCTTATGGGACGGATCTTGTATCGTTCACGAAGCTTTTTCATTTGAGAGAATCGTTACTTTGGCCAAGGAAAATTCAACAGCCAAATTCATCGCTCATCCAGAGAGTGAGTCACAAGTACTGGAAATTGCTGATTATATTGGCAGTACATCGGGTTTACTTAATTATNTTCANAAGGATANNNCNCAAACNTTTATNGTNGCGACCGAAGCNGGAATNCTCCATNANATGNAAAAACGATGTCCNGAAAAAACNTTTATNCCTGCACCAGTAGAGGATGAAACTTGTGCTTGTAGCGAATGTGCATTTATGAAACTTAATACANTGGAAAAATTATACNTNTGTATGAAATATGAAAAGCCTGAAATCNTAATTTCTCAGGAACTTNTAGAAAANGCCAAACTCCCTATCACTAGAATGCTAAAGCTAGTTTAAAATAATGGATACAAATATACTTGTAATAGGAAGTGGTATATCAGGCTTGACCTATGCCATNAAAATGGCTGAGCAAAATCCAANTCTTGAAATNAGCATGATTTCAAAAAATAATTTATTGGAAAGTAACACGAGATANGCTCAAGGAGGAATTGCTGTAGTTTCCAATTTTAAGAAAGATTCTTTNGAAAAGCACGTTGAAGATACCTTAATAGCAGGGGCAGGAGANTGCGATGANGAGGTAGTAAAATTTGTGGTTAAAGAAGGACATGAACGCTTACAAGAATTAATCGANTGGGGAGCTCATTTCGATAAAAAAAGNAATGAATTACATCTTACAAAAGAGGGAGGGCACTCNGAGAAAAGAATCGTCCACCACAAGGACAAAACAGGACTGGAAATTCAGAAATCTCTNATTANAAAAATAAAAACTTTTTCCAATATNTCCCTTTTAGAAAATCATACCCTTGTNGACTTGATTACAGACCACCACACAGGAAGTAATTATAAAAGCTGTTATGGAGCNTATGTGATTTCCAATTTGGAACAAGAAATTATAAAAATTTCATCACAAATCACCGTTTTAAGNACGGGNGGTGCAGGACAACTTTTCTCCCATACNACNAATCCAAAAAATGCTACNGGCGATGGACTNGGTGCAGCTTACAGNGCNAAAGTCTATATGGAAAGACTTCCTTTTGTACAGTTTCACCCTACTGCACTTTTTCCCAAAGTCAATGGGAATACNTTTTTGATTTCTGAGGCTTTGAGAGGAGAGGGAGCCCTATTGAAAAATAAATCTGGTAAAAGGTTTATGACTGATTACCACGANAAGGCNGAATTGGCACCAAGGGATATTGTNGCGCGATCCATTGCCGAAGTANTCAACAATAGAGCCGATGATTTTGTGTACTTAGANTGTAGNAATATTAGCGAAAANGAATTTGNAAATCAATTNCCTACCATCAAANAAAATTGTCNAAAGGTNGGGATCAATCCACCCCNNCAGCCTATTCCAGTTACTCCAGCTGCTCACTATTTTTGTGGTGGAATNAGTGTGAACCATTATGGAGAAACAAANTTAAANGGTTTGTATGCCATCGGAGAATGTAGTTTTACTGGGTTACATGGAGCGAATCGTTTGGCCTCAAACTCCCTTCTGGAATCGCTTGTGTTTTCNCATCGAGCNGCATTGGATTCTGTAGAACACATAAAAGGCAATCTTCCCCCAAAAGAATTTTACATNCATNTACCTGAATGGGAAGGAGAGCATTATATTTCNNGTGAAAAAATTAGCGCTGTAGGAAAAATGAAAAAACAATTGCAGGACTTAATGACCACCAAAGTGGGAATTTTCAAAACCTCTANAGGGTTGATTGAAGCGGAACTTGAATTAAAAAATATTTTNCATGAGACCCAAGAAATCTATCAACAAAATAAATTGACTCTGGATATTTGTGAATTAAGAAATATGGTAAGTGTAGCTTATTTGATGATCAAACAGTCACAAGAATTAAAATATAATACGGGGGTATTTTACAATCAAGACTACGTTGAGTGATTTTTATAAAAAATATAGAAATGCCATTGATCGCTTTATCGATCANGCCCTCCATGAGGATATTGANTCAGNGGATCACAGCAGTAATGCTTGCTTTGATGATNACAAAGAGAAGGANGCNGCTCTNTNCGTTAAAAANCCNTGTATTATTGCAGGTATTTCACTGGCTGAAAAAATTTTTCTTCACNACGACAATAAAATTGAAATAGAAAAGTTNGTANAGGAGGGTGAAAAANTNGAATGGGGGGCANTAGCATTTCGGGTGAGAGGCAGAGCAAAGTCACTTTTGTCCACTGAGCGATTGGTTTTGAACTGCATGCAAAGAATGAGCGGAATAGCCTCCCTATCTTATCAACTCAGTCAAAATATACGACATACCNCTTGTAAAATTCTAGANACAAGAAAGACTACNCCAGGTTTTCGTTATCCTGAAAAATGGGCAGTATCCATCGGTGGTGGATACAATCACCGTATGGGATTGTTTGACTCAATAATGATTAAAGATAACCATATAGACTTTTGTGGCGGCGTGCCTCAAGCCTTAGAAAAAACCAAGGCTTATTTGGAANGAAATGGTTTGGAAATACCNGTCATCGTTGAAGTGAGAGATGCNAAAGAAATTGATGANACNATTGCTTTTCCATGGGTAAAAAGAATTTTNTTTGACAATATGACACCCNAGATTTTNAGAAAAAATATTGAGCTNNTCAATGGAGAGTTTGAGACAGANGCNTCTGGAAACATAGACCGTAGTAATTTGGTTTCTTACGCTGAGACTGGTGTGAATTATGTATCAATGGGAGCNCTCACNTATGCTGCTGTTCCNGCAGATTTGAGTTTAAAAGCGATATAAAGGTTCCTTCGATATTTGCTATATTTGTGTAATTCTCAGCTATGAAATATAAAAGAATTCTTCTCAAGTTAAGTGGTGAAGCATTGATNGGTATTCAAAANCATGGTATTGACCCTGTTAGGCTCGATGATTATGCCAAAGAAATTAAGGNAATTCAACAANCGGGNACNGAAATCGCTATTGTTATTGGGGGAGGAAATATTTTTAGAGGGGTGTCTGGAGCCAGTAAGGGTATGGATCGTGTACAAGCAGATTATATGGGAATGCTCGCTACTGTTATTAACTGCCTAGCCTTACAAAGTGCTTTGGAAAATAATGATGTTCCAANCCGATTACAGACAGCTATCAAAATTGAAGCCATAGCAGANCCTTTTATCAAAAGAAGGGCAACGCGACACCTCGAAAAAGGAAGGGTTGTAATCTTTGGATCGGGGACNGGAAACCCCTACTTTACAACTGATTCTGCAGCAGTGCTTAGAGCCATTGAAATCAATGCCNATGTNATCTTGAAAGGGACTCGTGTNGATGGTATATACAATGTAGACCCTGAAAAGGATAAAGAAGCTGTCAAATTCGATACCTTATCTTTTGATGAAGTCCTTAAAAAAGGNCTTAAAATAATGGATACCACCGCATTTACTCTTAGTCAAGAAAACAACCTCCCNATTATTGTTTTTGATATGAATANTAAAGGAAACCTAANCCGNATTATTAAAGGCGAAAACATNGGAACTCGAGTTGATCTTTAAAATGCTTTNTAAATGAATGAAGAAATAGTTATCATAAGCGAAACTGCAAAAGAGAGTATGGACCTCTCATTAAAGCACCTAGANAAAGAACTGCTCAATATTAGAGCAGGTAAAGCAAATCCTATAATGCTTAATAGTGTTATGGTAGAATACTATGGCACCCCTACACCACTGAGTCAGGTAGCCAATGTAAATACCCCNGACGGNAGAACACTGAGTATTCAACCTTGGGAAAAATCTTTATTNCCTGAAATTGAGAAAGGGATATTACTAGCCAACCTCGGTTTTAACCCAATGAATAATGGGGAATCTCTAATTATCAATATTCCCCCTTTGACCGAAGAACGCCGTAGAGAATTGGTGAAATTGGCAAAGTTAGAAGCTGAAAACGCTAAAATAGCTATAAGGTATGCGAGAAAAGATGCCAACAATGAAATTAAAAAAACNGATAGCTCGGAGGACTTACAAAAGAATGCTGAGATTGATATACAGGAGTTAACAGATCAATTTATAAAAATNGTTGACGATATTTTAGAAGTCAAAGAAAAAGAAATATTAACTGTATAGTATTTATGCCGCTCTCGGTGTCAGNGAANAATGAAGCGTAANAGACAAACTTTTTGGGGCACCNTTGCAAACTTAATCTTAAGAAATCGCTTTTTCATTTTNGGGGCCATNACATTGGTTACCGTTTTTTTTACCTCCCAATGGAAATATATGAGGTTTACATTTACTGAAGCTAATCTTTTACCCAGTACCCACCCTGAAAACATTCAATACGACCAATTCGTAAAAACTTTCGGTGAAGAAGGGAATTTGATGGTCATAGCCCTAAAAGAAAATGGATTTTTTGAAAAAAAGACTTTTGATAAATGGGTTAGCCTTAACAACAAAATTGAGTCCTTCCCNGAGGTTGACTTTACCCTTTCTACCAACAATGTCCAAGAACTGGTTAAAGATGAGCAAAGCAAGACATTTGTCTTAAAATCAATTTTCGATGCAACTGATTATGATGCTNATGCCATTGAAAAATTCAAACAAAAACTACTACTAGAACTTCCATTTTACCAAAATATACTTTACGACAAGGATGGTGAAACGATCAGATCGGCAATTTACTTGGACAAAAAGATTGTCAATACTGTTCAGCGTAAAGACTTTATTTTTCAAACTTTTATTCCCCTGATTNAAGACTTTGAAAAAGACACAGGTCTTGATGTTAAAATATCTGGAATGCCATATATCAGGACNTTAAATGCACAGAATATCGTTGATGAAATAGGTGTGTTTGTNTTATCAGCTATGTTGCTGACGAGTTTTATTTTCTTTCTTTTTTTCAGATCTTTTAGNGCTACATTCATTTCNATGTTCGTTGTCCTAATTGGNGTAATGTGGGCCTTTGGANTTTTGGGATGGTTAAAATATGAAATTACGATTTTGACCGCNCTNATTCCGCCCTTGATTATTGTTATAGGGATTCCNAATTGTNTTTTTTTGATNAATAAATACCAACAGGAAGTTGNCAANNACGNTAACAAGGTNAAGTCNTTANANAGGGTGATAANGAAAATTGGTAATGNAACACTGATGACCAATTTGACTACGGCATNNGGTTTCGCCACTTTTATTTTAACCGATAGTAAAGTATTAAANGAGTTTGGAATCGTNGCCTCTATCAACATCATCGCTATCTTTTTNATTTCCTTATTGATTATTCCAATTACCTATAGCTTTATGGGTCGNCCCAGTAAAAAGNATTTAAAACACCTCAACAGTAGCTACCTCAAAAAATTTGTGAGTTGGATGGAAGACAAAGTTAGGCACNAAAGAATNAANGTNTTTATCATTTCAATCNTCAGCTTGNTTATGGGNATCATTGGAATATATCAAATCAATATNTCTGGAAGTATNATTGAAGATATGCCTAAGAAATCAGAGTTTTTTAAAGANATNCTTTTCTTNGATNAGGAGTTTAATGGTATCGTTCCCATAGAAATAATNATTGATACAGACCNGAAAGGGGGTGCAACAAGACTATCGACTCTNAGAAGAATCGATAAGNTAGANCAATTTATAGAGGACATNCCAGAACTGTCCACTCCAATCTCNTCNGTNAGTGGTATGAAATTCATAAAACAGGCATATTATAATGGCAACCCCAATTATTACAAACTNCCNACCTCTCAAGAAAATACTTTCATCNCNNGCTATCTNAAGAATNNAAAAGGNTCAGACGGTNTGATGCANAGTTANNTCGANAGTACTGCCCAATTNAATCGNNTTACCACNTTTATGAAAGACATNCCCACAGNTCGTATTNANNAAATNGAAGAGNACTTGGTNAAAGAAATTGATAAAATTTTCCCCNCNGAACNCTANNATGTNAAGCTGACAGGNAAAACCCTNTTGTANCTNAAAGGNACNTANTANCTGATTNGAAATTTNATNATTTCNCTTTCCCTNGCNATTCTNCTTATNGCNTTGTTTATGGCCTNCATGTTTAGATCCTTCAAAATGATTATCATTTCACTCATTCCGAATTTACTTCCATTGATTATAACTGCAGGCGTAATGGGATTCTCTGGTATTCCGCTTAAACCNTCAACCATTTTAGTGTTCAGTATTGCCTTTGGGATTTCCGTAGACGACACCATTCATTTCCTTGCCAAATACNGACAGGAGTTAATTGCCAATAAATGGAAGAGAAAAACTGCTATTTACAACTCATTGCGCGAAACTGGGGTGAGTATGTTTTACTCCTCTATTGTATTGTTNTTTGGATTTGCNGTATTCATGAGTTCCAATTTCGGNGGTACTGTAGCTTTAGGAGGGTTGGTTTCTGTGACGCTACTTTTTGCAATGTTGGCGAATTTAATTCTGCTACCCGCTATGTTAATCTCACTTGAGGATACCTTCAGTAATGAGAAGGAATTGAAAGAACCAAAAATCAATATTGTTNCCCAAGAGGATGGTAAAAAATCCTAAACCTATTTGTAAATAAACCTATCTTTACGCTTAAATTAAAGTTGATGAGACATATTCGATTAGCTGAATTATTGGATCAACCCGAAAAGTTCGAGACGGTTACGGTTAAGGGTTGGGTGAGGACTTTTCGTGCCAACCGATTTATTGCATTGAATGATGGATCTACCTCTGAAAATCTTCAGTGTGTAGTCGATTTTGAGAATACTGATGAGAAAATTTTAAGAAAAATAAATACAGGGGCAGCACTCGAGATTTCTGGTAAGCTGGTGGAGAGTGCGGGAAAAGGTCAATCGCTTGAGATCGTTGTGGCTACAATTCAAATTGTTGGGGAGGCTGATCCTGACTTTTATCCTATTCAACCTAAAAAACACAGTTTTGAGTTTTTGAGAGAAAAAGCTCACCTAAGGGCAAGAACTGCTACTTTCAGTGCAGTGATGAGGATTCGATCCGTTTTATCATTTGCGATTCACCAATTTTTTCAAGACAAAGGGTTTTGTTATGTTCATACTCCTATCATTACAGGAAGTAATGCAGAAGGTGCTGGAGAGATGTTCCGCGTATCGGTATTAGACCCCAAAAATCCACCCATTGATACTGACGGAAAAGTAGATTTTAAACAAGACTTTTTTGGAAAAGAGACCAATCTTACGGTTTCTGGACAGTTAGAGGCAGAAACCTATGCTCAAGGTCTAGGAAATGTTTACACATTTGGACCCACATTCAGAGCTGAAAATTCAAATACCTCAAGACACCTAGCAGAATTTTGGATGATTGAGCCTGAAATGGCGTTCTGTGAACTGGAGGATAATATGGATTTGTCTGAAGAATTCATTAAATACGCTCTTAAGTATATTCTAGAAAAATGTGATAAAGATTTATCTTTTCTAGATCAACGTCTTGCAAATGATGAAAAGAAAAAACCCAAAAATCAAAGAAGTCCTATGGGGCTTTTAGAAAAAATTAATTTTGTAGTGTACAATGAGTTCAAGAGGATTACTTATACAGAAGCAATAGACATACTCAAAAATTCAAAACCCAACAAAAAGAAAAAATTTGACTACGTAGTGGAAGAATGGGGCGCAGATTTACAAAGCGAACACGAACGATATCTCGTGGAAAAGCACTTTGACGCTCCAGTTATTTTATACGATTATCCTGCTAAAATCAAGGCTTTCTATATGAGAATGAATGAGGATCAAAAAACGGTTCGCGCAATGGATATTCTCTTTCCGGGTATAGGCGAAATCGTAGGAGGTTCCCAAAGAGAGGAAAGAATTGAAGTTTTAGAAAGAAGAATTGCGGAATTGGGAATCGATAAGGAGGACTTATGGTGGTATCTGGACTTGAGACGTTTTGGAAGTACTCCTCACAGTGGGTTTGGTCTGGGTTTTGAGCGTTTGGTTCTCTTCGCCACTGGAATGTCAAATATCAGAGATGTCATCCCTTTTCCCCGTACCCCACAAAACGCTTCATTTTAATTATAAATGCTCTCTGTACTTTTTTTATCTTTATGAAAGCAATTTCATAATATGTTAAAACAACAGCTCCAAATAAAACTCTCTCAGAAACTGTCTCCTCAGCAGATTCAGTTGATGAAGCTAATACAGCTTTCAACTTTGGATCTTGAGCAACGCATTCAATCTGAAATTGGAGAAAATCCTGCTCTTGAAAAAGGAAAAGAATTGGAAGATAATGAAATGCAAGCTGATCCCTTCGATGATTTTCAAGTTGATCAAAAAATAGATACTGACGACATCGATATCGATGCTTATTTAAGCGATGACGAAATTCCAAACTACAGAATACAGTCTAATAACCAATCGGCTGATGACGAAAATAAAGAAATTCCTTTTTCGGGAGGAACTAGTTTTCACGAGTATCTGGAAAGTCAAATACAAAATTTAATTCTCAACACTGAAGAACGACCCATTGCTGAATTTTTAATAGGTAGTATAGACAACAGTGGATANTTNAGAAGATCGGAAGAGGATATTATTGATGATTTAGCTTTTACCCAAAATATCATAATTGAGAAAAAGAAATTGAAAAGTATTCTAAAAAAAATTCAGTCTATGGACCCACCTGGTGTGGGAGCGAGGACACTACAAGAATGTCTTTCAATTCAATTGGCAAGAAAAGAGAGAGATCGACCTGAGATCGAATTAACAAGAAAAATCATTGACAATGCTTTTGACGAATTCTCAAGAAAGCATTATCAAAAACTTCAAGATCGTTTCAATTTAACAGAGGACGAATTGCGGAAAGTTTTTGATGAGATTGGTAAACTAAACCCCAAACCCGGGGGAGCGTTATCTGAGACCAACCAAAATAATCACATTGTTCCAGATTTTATATTAACTATTGAAAATGGAACCCTTAAAGTAGCACTCAATAGAAGAAATACCCCTGAATTGAGAATATCTAAAAATTATAAAGAAATGCTTTCTGGCTATGCTGAAGCTCCCAATAAGAATAAGTCACAAGAGGAGGCAATACTTTTTATCAAACAAAAATTAGACGCTGCAAAATGGTTTATAGATGCGATAGAGCAAAGACANCAAACTTTATTTCNNACCATAAACTCCATAGTAGATTATCAAAGTGCTTATTTTTTGACTGGGGATGAACAAAAGTTAAAACCGATGATATTGAAAGACATCGCGGATAAAATTGAAATGGATATTTCCACNGTTTCTAGAGTAGCTAATAGTAAATATATNGACACCCCTTATGGGGTAAAACTTTTAAAAAGTCTTTTCTCAGAGGGCATGAAAAANGATGAGGGAGAGGATGTTTCAACAATTGAGATTAAAAAGATNCTTAAAAATCTCATTTCAAATGAAAATAAAAAAAAGCCCCTNGCNGATCAGGCGCTNTCAGAATTACTCAAAGAAAAAGGTTACAGAGTNGCCCGAAGAACAGTTGCCAAATACCGNGANCAAATGGATATTCCTGTTGCTCGTCTCAGAAAGTTAATTTGATTANAGGATATAAAAAATAAGTCCCAATTGGTAGGTATGNAATTTAATACTTATCCCNTCGGCAAGCTGAGCTGAAGANGAATAAATAGAATTGAGATCNTATTCAAAAAATAAATTCCAGGTGTTGTATCCCATTGACANGAATACNGCTNTATTATTTNTCCTNANAAAATCATATTTAAATTCGTTACCGTAGAAGGGTGTATATTTNGCATTGAAATTCAATTTATATTTTATTCCTCCGTAGATTCTCCAAAAATCCGTTCGATCAGGAGTAGAAGTTCGATAACGAAAAGANAAGGGNACAANAAGAGAGGAATAAGTTTGAAGGTTTTTCTCATTCTTTTCAATTGANAATAANGTATTAANTGCTTCTTTNTCAAGCTTAAGATTTGAAAAAAGTCGATTGTACGCATACCCTAAGCCCANCCCCATNTTTACTGTTCCTTTACNATTAAGTGGGATATCTCTTACAAAACCAACTTGAAAATTATTTGAAAAACCATTTTGTTTGAATCCGCTGANGTTCTCTTGTTGTAACNGTAAGGCAAAGCTGATGNAGAANTGGTCTTCCCTNTATTTNGTAGATATTGAGTCCGTTTGAGCAANNNCCTGACANCCCATGAATAGGATNCCTANANAAAACAAAANTCGAATCGTCATTTTGAAAATTTGANCACTAAATTNNTACCTNANTNCGTNGNTATAAAAAAAGTGCCTCGAAGGCACTTTTAATATTTAGAATAGAGTTTAGTCTAAGTTTTGAGAATAATCACCNACACGNGTTGTATAGTTGATTTTNAAAGCATTAACTTTTCTTAGTTCTTGTTTAATATCTGTGATCAGACCCATCTTTGTATCACCATCAACCTTTAAAGCAGTTGTCAATACGTTTTGTAGTTCTTGACGCTTAGAAGCGCGTTCCGCCAAAACAAATGCACCTACCTCAGTTACAGTGGCGAACTTATCGTTTAGTTGGATACGAGCTTGTNTTCCGTATTTATCGCTATANCGACTTGAGGGCTCACCTGCATAAATATACATCACACGATCTTTTTTGTCGAGTTTTTGTATTTGATCTGCAGCAGGTAGTTGGTTCTTGACCATAAGGGTACTGTCCCTCATTACTGTAGCNACCATAAAAAAGAACAACAACATGAAAACAATATCAGGCANNGAAGCNGTTGANATTGCTGGTAGATCACCTCCTTTTTTCTTTTTAAANTTAGACATTAATTNTTTTTTTAGTTTGTTTTACTAGGTTCTGCTTCAGANAGTTTCTGTGGATACATCAATTTAATCTCAGTCAACTTAGGACGGAGTCTTTCTTTTTCATCAGCTGAGGTTCTAGGGTCAGAATATTTCTTGTTGGCTTCAACAAAACTCATAGCCTCATTGGGAAATAATCNGNTGAACTCNCGGTCTCTCAATTCGTTATANGCTGCAACNAATTCNTTCTGNACAGCNATATAAACTTTGTAAGAAGTTTCTCNATCGTTTTTGAGNGATATAATGGCCTTATCTGGATTGTCAGAGGATTTAGGATCNCGTGGACCTTGACAATAATCGCAGGCTTCTTCTCCTTNTCCTCCACCNTTATCAAGAAATNCNACTGCCAATGCGCGCANATCTGAAATTTCTNTCAACTCTTCTTCCNCTAATAATTGGTTGTTCTTGTTAACCACCACGGTAAAAATATTTTTCTGCTTAATGATAGGTGGATCTTCAATCTCATCAATCGGAGGCAGCTTTCTGTTAATTCCACTATCAGTTTCAATCGTAGTGGTTACCAAAAAGAAAATTAACAGTAAAAAGGCAATATCTGCCATTGATCCTGCATTAACNTCTGGTGCTGATCTTTTGGCCATGGNTTATTATTTTTTTATGATTTTACTCACCCCAGAAAATAACATTAGACCAATGGCNACNATAGCGAGTATGTAAAATGTTCTAATACCTGTACCCACCCATTTCGATCCACTNGCGGAAAGCACATCTCCGTCCTTNAGGGGNGTTTCCACTCCATCAGAAAGTATGTAAGAAATAGCGATTACAATGAGGAANAATCCGATTGAAATGGAAGCTTTTTTTAACTTTNCNGGATCTGAGAATAAACCTAAAAGTGTGAAAATCAATGTTACNGCTACTGTAATTAGCANNACAANTCTAGCCAATTCTACNAATGGAGAAACGGCGCCGAAATCACCCATATTAGCGGCCATTTTGATGTCTTCATCGCCTATACCTATAATTCTNAGNAAGAAAAAGGCNGCAAGTACACCAATAANGGCACTNACTATTTTAATTATATTTTGAATTTTCATATTGCCAATTATTTTTTCTGAGCTACCAATATATCAATCAAGTTGATAGAAGCATCCTCCATATCATTTACAATACTATCAATTTTTGCAATNATGTAATTATAAAATACTTGAAGTATAATAGCAACTATCAAACCAAATACTGTTGTNAANAGGGCGACTTTAATACCNCCNGCAACNAGTGATGGTTGCATATCACCTGCAGCTTCAATTTTGTCAAAGGCTTGGATCATACCAATTACNGTTCCCATGAAACCAAGCATGGGTGCTAAAGCAATAAATAATGAAATCCAAGATACATTCTTTTCCAATTGGCCCATTTGAACACCTCCGTAAGCAACAACTGCCTTTTCAGCACTTTCAACGCCTTCATTGACACGGTCTAGACCTTGATAAAAGATTGAAGCAACGGGACCNTTAGTGTTTCTNCAAAGCTCTTTTGCGGCNCCTACACCTCCAGAAGATAACGCCTGCTCTACATCCGCAGTCAATTTTTGNGAATTGGTNGTAGCNAGGTTTAAGTAAATGATNCGCTCAATGGCAATCGACAATCCAAGAATCAAACAAATCAAAACGATACCCATGAACCCNGGACCTCCTTCAATAAATCTTTTTTTTAATTCTTGGGTGAAAGAAGCTTCAGNAGNNGCCATTTCTTTTTCNTCTGTAGTAGGTTCTTCCACTGTAGGAGCTTCCTCTGTCATGGTNTCNTCGGCNACGGNTTCATCTTGTTGCTCNTTNTCANCTTGATAGTTAACGTTTNTAATTGTTGAGGCATAAGATAAAGATTGGGTCATTATCATCCCANCAAGGCTTAGGGCAAAAAATAATTTTCTCATTTTGATCAAAGTTTTATTCTATTTTATAATTTTTTAAAGATAAAAAAAAATACATACNAATGCATTTTTTTTAAANAGAGTNCTTTTCAAACTTANAACCATAAGNTATTTAACTTTGGTATAAANTAACATTCAAAAATACTGTCACTAATATAGTATTNAATCTATGGAATAAGTTCANATATTNAAGGGATTTAAGTAGNTAAGATTAATTAATTGNAGATNCTTAAATGNAAATTTTAAATAGANNAGTTTTATATATATNTTATANATATANTTAATTAATTNTANNGNNGGTAGAGAGAATTTTAAGNATTATAGTTTTCCTTAAAATAACTAAATCCATCTTCTGGTTTTAGACTTNTANAATAGGTATTCTTTTCCGAATTTTTCTTTGAGAAAGATTTCTTCTCTTTTAATCTGNAATCTATTTATCCAAAAGNAAAAAATGAATGGNGTTNTTACAGAGTAATAATTTAAATAAAATATTGTAGTTGAAATNATAATAAGAATCATNCCCAAGTACATTGGATTTCTTGAATACTTGAAGATNCCAGNNGTAACAAGTTTATTTACTTTNGCAAACTTTACGGGGTTTANTGTTGTTTTAGATTTTATGAATTTAAAAACAGGATTTATNAAAATAAGAGNTCCANCCAANAGTATTAAGATTGAAATTGAATNTTTATATGGTAANTATATTATNTCAAGTTGATTTTNAGANAAATANATNGANATTACTAAAATTAAAACTAATATNGGTGGAGGTATTTTTGTCATTNAAAAAAATTTNACAAATATCAATTTTAAANTAAAATTNTCATAAAANNAATAAATANATTTTGNATTAAAATAGTAACAATNTCNACTCATTNTACTTTCTNAATATAGAANATGTAGTTTGGGNTTTTTNTNCCTTCCTCAAATACTTTAATACAAATTCATTCAAAAATTTAAAAGATTTTTTAAATTAGGTTGGTCTAAAATGAATAATGAATTATCCTCCAAATCAAAGATATTTATAGGATACTTAAATCAAACATATTGTTGTAACTCATTAATTTTTACTTTTTAAATTATCACACAATCCCACCCAACCACAAAAAATTTAACTTACTTATATTAAACTTCCAAAACTCATCATTGTTTTGTTTACATTTTCTAAAGCACTTTTAGATCAATGATGATATTGGTTTACAATAGATTTGGATTGGCCCCAACCTCTAAAAAGTTACAGATGATACGGAAAGAGGATATCAAAAGTAATTCAATAATGGTATTTTACCCACTTAACTTAGTATGGGCTGACCTTTCGGTAATTAGCTTAAATTAAATTGATCTATTGACTTAACTAATAAAATTATAAAATAATGTACTAGATTAAGAAATGACCTGAATTGATGGAATCGAATTATATATTTTCAAGTAATTATATTTTGTTTGTAAATAAAATGATGTGTTTTAGTTTGGCTAAGCTAAAGCAATTCCGATCATTATTAAAATAAAATAAATCGCTATTGTTTTAGCTCCGTCGTAATTTTTACAAACACGTTGACCAAATAAAAGAATTAACAGCGCTATAGATCCAATAATTAGTCCAATTAATCCAATAAAATTAGATTTATTTAAAATAAAATCGATAATTCCAATTATACAAAGTATTCCAGAAATTAATTCCAAAATAGTGACTACAATTAAAGAAAATGCAATTAATGGCGGCGAGAAATAGTTTTTTAATAAATCATTCAAATAGGCTGAGTTTCCCTTATGATCATAAATCTTATCCACGCCACTTTGAATAAATACTATAAAAAAGAAAGCCAAAACGAAAAGAAATACAATTTTTTCAGGAATCAAATTTTAAAGTTTTTGTTTAATAATAATTAAAATTATGTTGAAAGTCAACATAAATGAAGAGGGAATATATCCAAAAAATGAGCTTGTTACCAGCCATATTTTCAATCGGTCCAAGTGAATTGTACTTATTAGGTGTGGCGCTTTCAAGCTCTGATTACTTCCAGGTTTCATCTAGCCCAATATACATATTATTCATTAATAATTTTTTTGACTTCATTAGGATAGTGAGTCATACGAACCCGCCAAAGCATTTCTTCAGTGTTAATAACTGTAACATTTTTTTTAAGCTTATCCACAGTCCATTTGACTGGATTTAATCCTCGGGATATGAGTCCGCTATCATTTGTAAATTCAGACCATGCATGAACCATGGTAAAGCTGTTAGCTGTCTTTTGTTCTGCAGCTGCTTGAACAACCTCTTGATTAATTAGACTTGCTATTTTATTAGGATCCCCAGCGCGTTCATTATTTAAATTTGCCCATAAGGAGTATTTTGAAGTTACAACTGGAATATGTCTTCCTTTTCTATCAACAGCCCAGTGAACCTCACCATTTCCTCCTTCGTAAGGGGCATATTGTACAGCAATCATTCCTGTCAAATCTTCCAATTCTTCAGCATAAATCTGATAAGCAATTTTTGCTTCTGGACTATCAAGATCCTTACATAAAAATCCAAATACTTTTACACCATTTTTTTTCATATGTAAATTAACTTTTCTCGCATGCTTACGGAGTGCTAGTTCAGTGTTAGTTCGTTCACCAAACAAATCAGGATAATGATATCCACCACCGTAATCAATTATTGAAACATTACTAGGCTGTGTCTCCGAAATATAGTCTAAAGTTGTCGGAAACATTTCAGCTATTTGACCTGCACAGGTTGTCCATCCAAATGGAAAAGCACCGTTATTAGCATTTGCCCAATAATCAACATGATGTGTAAAGTTTAATTCCAACCACTGCATATTATCCCCGTCACTCATTATAAAACTGTGAAAATGCCCATCTTTATTCCAATCTATATCTTTCGGGTTAAGTGATTTTACCTTTTTTACTTGGTAATTTTTTGAATCAGCAGACAAAAAAGGTAAATTCCAACACCAGTTACTAGCTGTAATAATTAAACCTGCTTTTGAAGCCCTGCTTGTATAGTTAAACTCATCACCAAACCCCCAGCCTAATACTGGTGAAGATAACCTCATTTTTCCAAAAAAATAATCAAGATCATTATTAGAAGAGGCATCAATAACAATACTATTTTGAGCTATTGCTATATCTCTATGGTGAGGTGCTTTTGGGTCTACAATCATAATTAAATTGTGATTTATTGCACTTTTAAGATGCTGGTAAACTTCAGAATATGACACATTGCTTGATGCGTCAAAAAGATTTAAAAGATTAGCATCAAGCATTTTAGACTCTAGTGAACGATCAACAACAGCTGCGTTAATTATACTTGCCACAGATGTAGCAACATTGGCTGAGTTATTCATGTCATTACGTTTGGTATAGACTTTTCCATCACCATCATCATAATCATAAACAACATATCCCGCAACCAAACCTTTGTTTGTCATATGATTAAGTAACTCCCAAACATTCATAACTTGTATTTCCGTTATCGCCAATCGATCTAATGTCCTGTTAAACCATTCTTTTGCAGCAGTAGTCCCTACGGTAATCCATACCATTTCATCATTCTTCCCTTCATTAACTGCCTTTGCAGCAATACCCGCAAGAGATTCTACAAGAATTCGTTCTCTATTATTATTGTGATCTACAGTACAAGAAATTAATTTATTTGGTGCTTTTTGTTCAGGCCACCAGAACTCATCTGAGGAAACAAATTCTTTTGATTCTACTTTCACATTTTTAAACGACTCCTCTAGGGGCTCATGCTCAGATTTAAAATGTTGATCGAGATTTGACTCCTTCTGAGTTGATAGTTTTTTATTACATGATAGACAAGTAACTACTATAAAAACTATAAAATTCCTGAAAAAATTTCTAAAATATAATTGGATTTGATCAATTATTAACTATTAATAAAGAAGATAATAAAAAAGTTTCATTATGTAGGGTTTACTCTGCTTTACAAAAGCGTATTTCAAAAGTTGAACTTGATGCAGCAACTTGAGCAACAGAGATTAAAGCGGTTTTTTTGATGAATATTCTTCTATAAGGCATTATTTAGTTTTTTGATATGTAAATATCATTTTTGAACTTGCCCAATGTATTTGTCACGAATCATTTTTGCTGTATTATGGTTTCCATTATGATCCCAACCGGGGGGATAGAAAATGTAGGCCAATTTATTTTTTATACCGGGGGCTTTTATTACGTCTTTGAAGAGAGCTATGAACTCTCCAAAATAAACATCGATAAAGTTCCCAGAATTAATTTTCCGGGTGATGCCATATTCAATATCAATTTCTTTATGCTCATCTTGATAGGTTTTGAAAACTTTATCCCAAATATTAAGAAGGTTACAATAGTTAGTGTCAATATATAGTGGGTTTCGGGCGTGGTGAACCCTATGATGAGAGGGCGTTAAAATAATCTTATTAAGAAAGCCCATTCTACCGTCTTTCATAATATTTTCTCCAGCATGGATGAAGAATCCATAGGTGCCGTTAATAAACATGACCAAGAATAATAGTTCCGGATGCATACCCAACATAATACATATTGTAGTACGAATTACATCGGAAACGGGGTATTCCAAAAAAAAATGGGCATGCGCTACACTTAGATTCATTTCCTCAGGAGCATGATGGGTAGCATGTAGGCACCAAAATAGGCGAACCTTATGTCCCAAGTAATGATAGACGAAATGAGCAAACTCCCAAATGATATTGCCATAGATAAACCAATACCAAGTCATTGTGGTTTGAAAAGGGGCATATTTTTGAAAAATACCAATGCAGATAGTTATCATGGCAACACCGATAAATCGGCCGATAAAACGATTAAAAATATAAATCAAAAAGGCGGTTTGGTAAACTTTAGTTTGTGGTTTTTTATGAACCATACCCATTATAAATTCCAATAATAATAGCAATGGAACAATGGGTGAAATGATTGCCACAATACCATCGTAAGTCAAAAAAGAAGAATAATCTCCTGAACTTAGGATTTGGAAGAAATTTGTTATACCAAAAAAGAATGCAATTTCATTCCATAAAGTTTCTAATATTTCCAAGGGTGGTTTTTTAATTTTTAAAACGTAAAATTATTTTAAAAAAATGAATTGACAATTTTATGTACGCCAATGTAAAGTTTCTAAATTTTTTTAATCAGCTTAATATAAACTAGAAATGTTCAATCCTAATTAGGTTCAACCCAGTCTACACCTTCAACATTTAAACCATATTTTCCGGTAGCATCCATTATTGGATTTCCCATTTGTGCATTTAAAGGCCAGTAGGCGTTAAGAGATGTATATTGGCTTATGTTAGTCAAAAAATCATCTTTCCTATCATTAATTTCTGATGAACTTAGCTCCTTTCCCCAAATTCTAACATCAATAATTTGTCCATCCACGTTACTTCTTCTATTCCAAGCTGGATCCGTGATATCCCACATTGGAGAATAACCAATCCCTAATCTTGGTCCACCATTGGCCATATCATGTACCATTGGACCTGCAAATGTACCTTCTCCTGCCAGCACACCATCAACATATATTTTCGAAGTTAGTGTTGAGGCATTATATGTTGCTGCAATATGATACCATTTATTCAATTCCTGAATTTGGACTCCAGCATTTACTACAGACCAATAGGGAGGTGCTGCTCCAATACCAACGAGAAATTCTAATTGCCCTGCTGGTGACAGATCATTTGTATAATACCTTAACGCGTAACCTCCTGTATCTGCACCTACATATTGATGATCAGTACACAAAATATGAGCAACTATTTCATTTCCATAACCACTAACACTATTCAAACTTGCTGGTTTAAAACGACATTCAACAGTAAACTCGTCAAGTGGAGCATATGCTATGTTTCCTGGAGAAACCATCGAACTAGTACCAGGGGTAAATTTTGGGTATTTTGAGAAGATCTCAGAGGCTTTTATGCTTTCAATACCAGCATCTAATATCAAAATAGCATTGTCTATTAGTTTTTGTTCAATGGGGTTTGAAGCTAATATTCCTTGTGCCCATTCAATCCTGTTCTCAAGCTTTGTAATTGTTCTATTAGAATAAAATCCTGGTTGAGTTCCCTCCTCTTTTCCATCTAAAAAACTAGTAGCCTCTACAATTTTTTGGTCAAGCGCCTGGGTATCTATAATAATTGAATCTTCACCACATCCCACTATAAATAAAATAAGTAATACTGGTTTAATGTTTAAAAATATTTTAAAAGTCGATTTTTTCATTTCTGTTATTTTAAAGTTTTTTAAATAAATGCAAGGCCACATTAATAACCTGGATTTTGCCATAGGTTTTCTTTATTAACCACTATATCAATTTCCGTTTGTGGAATAGGATACAACCACTTACTATTATCGATAGATATTGGCCCTGTCATATATGGCCAATTAGTGGGCTTTCTAGTATATATTGCCTCTTGTAATTTATTAGTTCGTAGAAGGTCAAATTTTCGATAGTGCTCTATACATAATTCGCGTAGCCTCTCATCCATAATTTCGTCTAAAGTCAAATCAGAAAGAGTAAGGTCGGGAAATTCAGGAGTTTCTGAACTGGGAATATTAAATCCTCTTGCCCTACTCCTAACCTGATTAATTGCGTCCAGTCCCTGCTGTGTAGCACTTCCATTTGATTCAAGACTAGCCTCAGCATACATTAATAAAACATCTGCATAACGCATCATTATACCATTAGTTGGAACGTTTACACCTCCAGAATATCCATGGTTTTGATTTGGCTCAGCACCCCATCGATACTTTCCAAAACCGGCATAGGCATAATGATTTCCATTATTATTAATCATATTCTCATAAGTTGCTCCTGGATCAGAAAATCCCTCTCTTTCATTTAAGAATCTATTATCCAGATTGGCATCCCATCCATCTATGAAGTCAGATGGCATATTATACTCTAAACGTTGGTCTCCATTTTGAGCATAAAAAAGAATCAGCGACGCTGGTGGTTTATTAAATGTATAGCCCGCCCATGTAGTAACTTCAACACCAAAAGGGGGCCAAATCGGATACCCCAATTCTTTGGACCAAGGCCCACCTGTTTGTTCCGAAAACTGAACTTCAAAAATGCTTTCACTATTGAGATTCTTATTTTCAATTACAAAAACATCTGCATAATTATCAAGCAGTTGATACGTGCCACTATCAATAACTTCTTTCAACACCTGAGATGATTTATCATACAATTCACTTGCACTGTCCGTAATTGAGGACTGATATCCAAGTTCAGTTTTTCCAGCTTGAGACATTAATCCTTCAAACGTAGTTCCATATTTCTTGTAGCTAGCCATAGTTAAATAAACCTTTCCAAGTAGTGATTTTGCCGCGTGATGGGTTACTCTACCAGCTTGTGAGTTTGATTTAGCCACGGGCAAAACCCCATTTTGTGTTGCATCAATCAAATCCTGCACAACCAGTTCATAAACTTTACCGACAGACTCCCGTGGCAGCTCCTCGGTTTCAGTGCCCAGAGTTATGGGAACAGGCCCCCATAATTGCACTAACCTAAAGTAAGCTAAAGCCCTCAAGAATTTTGCTTCTCCAACAATCCTATCTATAACTGCCTGTTCAAGACCTGAACCTGGTGCATCATTAATTAAAAGATTAGCTCTAGAAATTATAGTGTAATGATTGAGCCACATGTCAGACAGGTAGGAAGATTCTGTACTCCAGGCGTAAGCATCGAAATCATATCTATGACTAGATTCCCATTTGGTAGCCCCCTCATCTGTACCAAGATACATTGCAGCTGAGGCTTCCACACTATAAAATCCTCGTAGTTCATCATAGACACCAAGTATTGCAGCTTCAAGCCCTTGCTCATTGGTTAAGAAGTTACTGCTGGAAAAAAGTGCTTTTGGCTGTTCCTCGAGAAAGTCAGAGCATGATGATATAAACAATAGCATTATTGTGCTAATTAAAATTTGATTTTTCATAATTTTTGTCATTAGTAATTAATTTGAGATTTTTTAAAATGCGACTTGCAACCCTATTGCATAAGTTGTTTCTCTTGGGTAAGCGCCTGAATCTAGACCCGGTAATAATGAACGGTAAATACCTGTATTTACCTCAGGGTCATACCCTTCATAATCAGTCCAAATTTTTAGATTCTGTCCCGTTAAGAATATTCTGAAACTTTCAAAACCAATTTTATCAACTAACGAATCTGGCAAATCGTAAGCCAATGATAAATCACTAAACCGAACAAAAGATCCATCTTCTATATTTCGATCAATTACTTGGTCTTCAATATTGGCAGCAACTCTTCTAACTAAATTCCCAGGATTACCCGGACGAGCGAGAACAAGGTTAGTTGGGTCACTAGGATCGTAATGATATAGATCAGGAATCCATCGATCAGACGTCCTTATTGTTTGATTATTACCACCACGTCCAGCCTCTTGAAGCACTCTATTTTGATTATATACATTAGCTCCTTCGCTAAACTGAAATCCAACATTCAAAGTAAAACCTTTAAATGAGAATGTGTTGTAGAAACCTCCTGTGAAAACTGGGGCAGATTGTCCCAATAGAACACGGTCATTGGCATTTATTTCTCCATCGCCTGTATCTGGTATACCGTCACCATTAGTATCAATAGTGGGCTGATCAACAAATCTTGTGTTACCTGGCGCTAATATACTTCCCACAGCAGATACACCTAGTTGGCCAATGAAACCATTAGCAACGGCCTCATCTATTTCAGCTTGAGATTGCCAAATACCGTCCTGTTGATATCCAAACCATTCGCCTATTGCTTCACCTTTCCTGAGAATACCAATTCCGTCTAGAACAATTTCATTTTGGTTTCCTACGTCTAATACTTCTGATCTGTTAAATGTGAAATTTAAATTTGAGTTCCATTTAAATTCATTATCGATGGGAGTTACATTTAACTGAATTTCGAGACCTTCGTTGCGAAGTTTACCAAAATTGGTAGCATTGACAGCAAAACCTGTATAATTTGGGGTTGGAAGATCAATCAATAGATCCTCTGTTGTTTTTCTATATAAATCCATCGTAAGACTATACCTTCCGTTCAAGAATGATAAATCTATACCTAAGTCTAATTCTTCATTTTTCTCCCAAGCCAAACCATCATTACCTATTCGTGATGGATATGCAATTTGTGATAAACCAAAACCGTTTGCTGAACCTACTCTAGATGTAATTACTGAAAGTGATTGGTATGGACTGATCGACTGCTTCCCAGAAATCCCCCAAGAAGCTCTAATTTTGGCAGATGGAAACCAACTTATTTCTTTGAATATTGGTTCCTCTGATACACGCCATGAAGAACCAACAGCTGGAAAATAATCCCATTCATATCCTTTTGCGAGTCGAGAGGATCCATCATAGCGTAATGTTGCGTTTAAGAAGTATTTATCTTTAAAACTGTATCCTAATCTCCCATAAGTTGAAAGTAAAGATGACTCTTGATAGTCTAAATTAGGTATCTGAGGGTCTGTACCACCACTAAACCCATAAAAAGCTAGGCTTTCCAATGCAAATGATCTATTTTGAACTCCAAAATATTTAACCTCATGCCACTCAGCTGCAGTACCTATCATTAATGATAAGTTATGGTCATTAAATGACTCGCTGTAAGTCAAATAATTTTGGTTTGTAATATCCTGTAATTGATCGTTACGATATTCTGCAAATCCGCCAATATTAAACCCATATGGTGTCAATCTAGGTGTGTAGTTTTCCCTTGTTATTGAAACGTTTCTATAACTACCCCCGATAATTAAATTTAGTTTAGGGCTAATAGTATAATCAATAGATAAATTTGTTTGAAAAATGGATGTAAAATCATCCCTATCTATAACTTCTGTTTGTTCAACCGGGCCTTCAACTAGACCAATGTCAACATAACCAGGAATATCACCGGGGGGCATCCTCCCATCCGGGGGGACAATAGAGGGTCTATTAAGCATAACTTGTGCAACATCTTCAAACCCTACTCGCTTCGATTTGTTAAAATAATTATTTGAGGTGACATTAATTTTGTCATTAAATTTATGACTAAAGTTAAATCGAGCTAAAATACTTTGTAATTTATTATTGGGAACAAGACCCTCTCTACTTATCATATTTAGACTCATATCATATACTGTACGCTCTGTTCCTCCAGAGAGGTTGATTTTATAGTCTTGAAATAAAGCATTTCTCAAAGTTGTATCCTGCCAGTCGGTGTTGGTTGAATCTCTATATTGTTCATGATCCTTCCAAGGATGTAAATCCCCGTTTAAGTTATATTTTGGTAATGTCCAAATATTACCTTCAATATCCTGATAGTAATCAAGATTAGGAGATAATTGACCATTAAAGTTTCCTATAGGAGTAAACCTTATGTTTTGTTCATAAAGTTGCTTAATCCATTCGACGTTATCAATCATGTCCACACGTCTTGCAAGACTTGAAATTCCGTTTTTAACGGTTACATTGACTCTAGTCTTGCCTTTTTTACCCCTCTTAGTTGTAATTAAAATTACACCGTTTGCCCCACGCGATCCATATATTGCTGTGGATGAAGCATCCTTTAATATGTCTATCGATTCAATATCTGCAGCGGCTAAGTCATATGTTTCCAATGGAAATCCATCGACGACATAAAGTGGTTGATTATCACCAAATACGGACGTAGCACCCCGAATACTAATAATGTTTTGAGCATTAGGCCCACCAGAGTCTTGAGTGACTCTGACACCACTAACTTGACCTTTTAAAGCATCGGCAACATTTGTTATAATTCTGTTTCGTGAAAGTTCTTCAGAGGAAACATTAGCTGTCGCACCAGTAAGACCTTTTCGCGTTTGAGTACCATATCCTATGAGCACAACCTCATCAAGTTGGTCAATATCCTCTTCCATTTGTATATTGGTTGCTGATATGTCGTTTGCTACAATTGTTAAAGTTTTAAAACCCACAATGGAAAATTCCAATTCAGAATTTGAAGAATCAACGCTAATACTATAATTTCCATCAAAATCTGAGACAACTCCATTCAAAGTACCTTTTTCTAAAACATTAACCCCAGCAATAGGCAAGCCATTTTCATCAGTAATATTTCCATTAACAATTAATTGTTGTAGTGATTCAAAACCTACAATAGAAGTTGAAATTAAATTGTCTTTAATATTGTTATTTAATGAAATACTTGAATCTTCCGCTTTTAATTCATAGGAAACATTAAATAATGATACTATTAAAAAGATATAAAATACCGAAATTAAAGGTTGGTAATTTTTTTTCATAATTTAGAAGTTTGAACTAAATCGGTTTAGTTAAAGTCTTAAAAAAAGTTTTTTAAAAATTTGATTGGGAAAAATGACTTTAAAAAGCACTGAACCGGTTTAGTTATTTATTTAATTCGTTATTGTTTTTTACAATATTAACTTTTATTTTTTTAAAATGCCAAATAAAACCGAAAAAAATGGATTTAAAACAAAAATCATCTTATTTCTTTATGCTTACGATAGCACTCTACACCACAAATATTAAAGCCCAAGAATTGTATTTGGGTTCGCCGGAAAGTGTTGGTATGAGCCATGACCGCATCCAAAATTTAACAAGTGTACTTAATGAATATATAGAAAACAAAAAACTGGCAGGTGCAGTAGCACTTATAGCCAGAAGAGGGAAAATTGTATACTTTGAATCCGTTGGACAAATGGATATTGAAAAAAACATTCCAATGTCTAGAAATACTATTTTTAGGATTGCATCACAAACTAAAGCAATAGTTAGCGTAGGCATCATGATGCTGCAAGAGGAAGGAAAACTTTTAATTTCGGATCCAGTGGGAGAATACATTCCAGAATTTGAAGAAACTAAAGTAGCTGTTTCTACAGAAGGTGGAGGCTACATCATTGAAAAAGCAAAAAGACCCATAACAATACGTGATTTACTTACCCATACAGCGGGTATTGGTTACGGTGACGGAGTTGCCTCTGATATATGGGAAAAGGAGGGTATTCAAGGTTGGTACTTTGCTCACAGAAATGAACCTATACTGGAAACGGTTAAACGAATGGGTCAGCTTCCTTTTGACGCTCAACCAGGAGAAAAGTATGTGTATGGATACAATACGGACATTCTTGGGGCTTTAATAGAGGTTGTTTCTAGCCAAACTTTAGAGGTATTTCTACAAAAAAAAATCCTTAATCCTTTAGGGATGAAAGACACTCATTTTTACCTCCCCCAAAACAAAGTAAAGCGTTTAGCCACTGTTTACTGCTCTACTCCTGATGGGGATATAGAAAGAGCTCCGGATGAGGGAACAATGATAAGTCAAGGAGCCTATGTTAAGGGGCCAAGGGTTAGTTTTTCAGGTGGAGCTGGTTATTTGAGTACAGCAACGGATTATGCTGTTTTTTTACAAATGATGTTGAACAAAGGAGTTTACAATGGGAAACGAATACTCTCTAGAAAAAGTGTAGAATTAATGACAACTAACCACCTGAAAGAATCACAATTTCCTTCTTTTTTTAGTTTACGAAAGAAAGCAGGAACCGGATTTGGACTTGGATTTTCAGTGGTTAATGATCTTGGCTTAAGAGGAGTTTTAGGGTCGAAGGGCGAATACGAGTGGGGTGGAGCCTACTCATCTATATATTGGGTAGATCCAAAAGAAGAGTTAATAGTTGTTTATTTTTCCCAACTCCTTCCTGCTTTAAATATCAATGATCATGGTAAATTACGTACCCAAGTCTACCAATCTATAATTGACTAAAAAAAAGGAAACAGGCATTAAAATCAAATGGGCACTCAGGTCTTAAGAAATGAATTTTTAATCGAACAAGTATTTGGAACTTGTGCCGTAAATTGTTTAAAGGTAAGTCTTATATTAAAGATCCCTCTGATCAATTTTCTTGTTATTATTAGATTAAAAAACTAAATTAGCGCACGCTAAACCGATTTAGTATTTATAACTCAGGATTAATAAATTGAAAAAAATTCTCATAAAAGATATAGCAAACTCCTTAAATCTATCTAAAACAAGTGTATCTCTTGTTTTAAATAAAAGAGGTGATGAGAATAAAATTAGTAAACAAACTCAGAAGAAAATTCTGGATTATGCAAAAAAACATAATTATGTTCCCAATTCACTCGCAAGAGGATTAAGCAGAGGTAAAAGTGAAACTATAGGATTAATTATTCCAGATATTTCTGATGATCATTATGCAAAAATTGCCGGACACATAGAGAAAAAAGCAAACGACTATGGTTATGTAGTTTTGTATGCGAGTTCCAACAAAGATCCTAAAAATGAGTCTAAGTTAATTCAGTCGATGATTAATCGTCAAGTAGATGGATTAATCTTAGCCTCTACACAACAAAATCTAGAAGACATTAAGTTGTTGAAGAAAAAAAAGGTTCCTTTTGTTTTAATTGACCGGATTTATCCAAAGATAAAGACAAATTATGTTCTTGTTGATAATTTTAGAGGTGTTCAAAAAGCAGCTGATCACTTGTTAAATCTAAATAGACGTAAAATTGGGTTTGTAACTTTAAAGCCTGGTTTAGATGCTATGAGACAACGTTTACTGGGTTATAAAGAGGCTTTGAAAAAATTCAAAATAAACTCAAATAATTCTTTAATTAAGGAACTAAGTAATGTGAATTATGAGCATGAAATTAAAGAATCCCTAGAAGATTTGGTTAGATTTCCTAATAGCGTGGATGCAATAATATTTTCGACACATTATCTAACCTCTCTAGGATTGAGGGAGCTTAGAAGGTTAAATGTAAAAGTACCGCATGAAGTTGCTATTGTTAGCTTTGATGAGCTAGGTGCTTTTGATTTAGTCGATCCACCAATTACATCAATTAAGCAACCAGGTGCTGATATAGGTGATTTTTCTGTAGATATACTTATGGATGAAATTAAAGGAAATGAGGGCGGATTAGATAAAGCTAGAATGTTAGAAGCTTTCCTTATTGTTAGAAAATCATGTGGGGCTTTATAATTTATATGTTTAAACAATTAAATTTAAACTAAACCGATTTAGTATAAATAACTTAAAATAATAAAAATGATGAATAACATTAAATTCCTTATGCTTTTTTTAATTGCAGTCAATTTGGGGTTTTCCCAAAACGATAAAAGTAATACTGCTATCTTAATTGAGTACAAGAGAGCATATTTCGGTGAAAATTGGTGGGAAAGATCAGGGTCATATGACTACAAAATAATTGAAAATAATTTATTAGCAAAGGCCTATTTAAAGATTAAACCTAGTTCTAATTATAATCTGGTTGAGCTTGAGAGTGGTTATAAATCAGAAATTATTATCAAGAATGATTCAGCTTGGGTATGGTTGCCAGTTATTGGACCTTCTGAAATGATCAAGTTTAGATCTACTAAGAATGGGTCAAAGGCTCGTGAGCAACTTTTTACTCCTTTAGTAACTTCAGATTGGGGTTATTTTAAAGAGGGTACTTTTCATATTATTTCGTCTTCACATCAGGATATAGCTTGGTTAGATACACCAGAACATTGTAGAGCAGAAAGAATAAATGATATTATGATTCCTGCTTTAGATTTAATGAAGACAGATAGTGCTTATCATTTTGGTATGGAGCAGGCACTAAATTTAAAAGAACTTATAGAAGAACACCCAGAAAGAAAAGATGAGATTATAACTCGCTACAAAGAAGGGCGGTTTACTTGGGGAGCAACCTACAATCAACCATACGATGGAATGCACATGGGAGAACAACTTATTAGAGAGGTTTATTTTGGGAAAAAATGGATTAAAGATAACTTTGAGGGTAGTGATGCTAAAACCGCATTCAACACAGATGTACCAGGCATAGCGTTGCAGTTTCCACAAGTTTTAGCTAAATCAGGTGTTGAAAACCTTTTTTTGTCTAGATTCAAAGAAGGATTTTATGATTGGACCTCCCCAGATGGCTCTTCTGTTTTAGCTTATTCTCCTGGAAATTATGGATGGGCAGTAATATTTTATAGGTTTTTTGAAGAAGATGCTATAGAAGCCTTGCGAAAAATACAAAATAGAGTAAAAATATGGAGTGATTATTACAAACAAAGAAATTTACCTCCTCATTTTGCCATTGTTATAAGTAATGATGCCTCTGGGCCTAATAATTACGGAGAGGTTGTAAATGAGTGGAATAAGATAGTAAAGCATACAGGGATAAAAATACCGACAATAAAACATTCAACGGTTTCAAGTTTTTTGGCTGAGGTTGATAAACCAGTTGCTAAATTTGATCAATTGAATGGTGATAGACCTAACATATGGTCTTACATTCATGGACCAGGTCATCATAAAGCAGTTACGGCTTCAAGAAAAGCTGGTAGAATGTTACCGTCAGCAGAAATATTTAGTACTATAGATGCCTTGGTGAACGATTCGTTCGATAATTATCCTGCTAAAGATCTTTCTGTTGCATTTGAAGAATCTATTTATCCAGATCATGGATGGGGAGGCAAAAATGGCCATATCACTGATAGTATTTTTAGAAGTAAACTTGAGTTTGCTGCAAATGAATCTGATAGAATAATTGAAAATTCTCTGAAATCTATTTCTAATGAAATTAAAACTAATAAATCAAGAGCAGTATTCGTATTTAATGATTTATCATGGGAGAGAAATGGAATTGCTTCGGTATTAATTAAAAATCCTGATAATTATTATGTTATAGACAAAGACGGAAAGGTTACGCCATCGCAAATAGTTACAGAAAATAACGAAAAAATAATACAGTTTGTTGCCAATAAAATACCATCTTTGGGTTATAGTACATTTTACTTAGTTAAAGGAAGAAAGGATGTAAAAATCACGAAAAAAATAACCCCTAATTCTTTAACAAATGATTTTTATAAAATGGAATTAGGGAACGGAGGTATTAAGTATTTGTTTGATAATACTTTAAAAAAAGAGGTTATCAGAACTACAAAGTTCTCTGGAGGTGATGTGCTTACTTTAGAATATACAGGTAATGGAGCAGGAGAATTTAATCAAATGACAAAACCCCAAATGAGGGGTGTCTTTGACCCTAATGGAAATTCTCGTAATGAAGGTTATGATATAACTAGTTCACATATTTCGCAATGGAGAATCACTAATGATGGAAATGTTTTTACTGAATATGAAAATAAATCTCAATTTAAACACACTCAGGTTATTCAAAAAATAAAAGTGTTTCACCATGAAAAAAAGATTGATTTTCTTATTGATATGATAAACTGGGATGGAACCCACAATCGAGAATTTCGTTTTGCTCTACCAATAAATATGGACAATGCAAAAATCAAATATGAGGTTCCTTTGGCTATAGCGGAAGTAGGTAAAACAGAAATGAAAGAAGCACCAAAAGGTTGGTCTTGGGGGGGGACATACGATAGTAAACCCGTAACAATTCATCCTAGAGAAGTTTTGAATTATATTTCCTCAGAGACTAAGGAGTTTGCTCTCACTATGGCTACCGATGTGGCGGTAGCAGATTGGATTGACCCTACCCGAGAAGCTGTAGATTATCCCGTATTACAAGGACTATTATTGGCTTCACATAAAAGTTGTCATGGTGAAGGGAATTGGTACCATCAAACAGGGGATCATCATTTTAAATTTTCTATAAAATCACACAAACCTAGTCTCAAGACATCCTATCAATTTGGGACATCCTCCAATCACCCTTTTAGAACTGTTTTGAAAGTAAATACAAATAGAAAAGGGAAACTTCCAACAGACATGAGCTTTTTCAATGTGTCTGACAATATGGTTCGTATTAGTACAATAAAAAAGAGTGAGGATGACAATAATGTTATTATGAGACTAGTAGAAATGGGAGGACAAAATAAGCTAACAAAAGTTAAGCTATCAACTCCATTTTCCGAATTAATAAAAACAAATTTAATTGAAGAAAAAGAATATTTAATGAATCAATCTGGAGAAAATATCAAACTTAATATCGGCAAATTTGCCATTGATACATACAAAATTGTTTTTGACAAATAAATAGATCTTTTAGTGGTATTGTAATGAAAATACCTCTAAAGGATTTAGGAATCATTATTTAATGAAAAAAATAATCTTTAAAATATTTTGCCAAATCAGGTTCTAAAAAATAATAGGTATTCAATCTATTTCAAAAATTGAAAAAGGTATGATCAAAAGCAATAAAAATAATTTAATTGAAACTTATGAAGTCATAGAAAAGGGTTTTCATCCTTTATTAATCAGAGATAATTGGCAAGTGGCCAAATTAAATTATTTAGAAGATCAGAATATTAGAAACATTAAAAAATTAGACATCCATTTCAATACTGACGAAGTTTTTGTCCTGTTAAAAGGTAAAGCGGTCATAATAGCTGCTGTTTTTGAAAATGAAATTCCAGTTTTTGAGATGGAATTAATGGAACAGAATATGATTTATAATATTCCTAAAAATAGTTGGCACAATATAGCTATGGAGGAAGGAAGTGAAGTTTTGTTAGTTGAGAAATCTAATACACATTTATCTGATTTTGATCATTTTAATTTAGATCCTAAACATATAACTATACTAAGGGATAAAGTTGAAGAACTTTTAAAAAATAAAACAAATTGATGAAGCTTTGGAATAATGATAAAGAACTATATAAAATAGCTAAAAGTGAACTTTTTGTGGCTTTGGTTGGTGATGAACTTGATAAATTGGGATATCAACACCAATTTTTACCACCAAATATAAAACCTTTACAAAATGATTTTGTAATTATTGGAAGGGCTATGCCTGTTTTGGAAGCAGACGTATTTGAAGAAGCTTCAGAGTTGACTAATAACTCAATAATGAAAAAGCCATTTGGAATTATGTTTGAAGCATTAGATAATCTCAAAGAAAATGAAGTGTATATCTGTTCAGGGTCGTCGCCAAGATACGCACTTTGGGGTGGATTGATGAGCACTAGAGCAATTAAGTTAAAGGCTGCTGGCGCAGTTTTACATGGTTGGTCTAGAGATACCAATGAAATATTAAATCTTGAATTTCCAACATTTTCTTACGGAGGTTATGCTCAGGATCAAGGTCCGAGGGGGAAAGTTATAGATTATCGTGTTCCTATTGAAATTGAAGGTGTGAGAATTCATCCCGGAGATATTATTTATGGAGATAGAGATGGCGTTTTGGTCGTCCCAAAGAAAGTAGTTAATCAGGCTTTTAAAGGAGCAATTGAAAAGGCAAGAGGTGAACAAGAGGTAAAAAAGGCATTAGATAGTGGTATGAGCACCGTTGATGCATTTAATAAATTTGGAATTATGTAGCCCTTGAGGTGATATAAATTATTGAGGTAAAAAAATGAATCAAAAAAAACATAGATACCTATATGCTATAAGTTTCGTATCAACCATCGGTGGTTTTCTTTTTGGTTATGATACTGCTATTATTTCAGGGTGCAATACTTTTCTAGAACAACATTTTGAATTAACACCCTCAATGTTAGGATGGGTAGTTTCTTCCGCACTTTTAGGAACCATTTTTGGATGTATTATTTCAAGTATGATTACCGATCGTTTTGGTAGAAAAAAAACACTCATTCTTGCTGCTAGTTGTTTAACTATTTCTGCAATAGGTTCTATGCTCCCTCCCCAGTTCTCAGGTAATTTAGAAAATCCCATGTGGCTTACTTCAAATGCAAGTTTTGCCTTTGATTTCTTAATAATTTTTCGGATTATTGGTGGTTTTGGAGTAGGTATTACGTCAGTGGTGGCACCTATTTATATTTCAGAATTGGCATTATCACAAAATAGAGGTAAACTGGTGTCGCTATATCAATTTTCCATAACTCTCGGAATTCTTTTGGCTTTTTTAATTGACTGGATTATACTTCATCAAGCAGGAGTAAGAGCAGGTGTAATATCCAGTGAGCCTTCAGGTTTTTTTAATTGGTTGTTTGTAGATGAATTATGGAGAGGTATGTTTGGTACTGAAATTCCTATTGCAATTTCATTTCTTTTATTACTATTTGTAATCCCCGAGTCCCCCAGATGGTTAGTTTCTAGGGGAAGGCATGATGAGGCATTAAAGATTATGATAAAAATTGATGGTAAGGATCTTGCTGAATTACAGATGGCAGAAATAGAGGAAATGGTGAATGCTGAAAAAGGCGGCATCAAAGAATTATTGCAGCCTTTTCTAAGAGTACCGCTTTGGATAGGAATATTGTTGCCTATATTTTCTCATTTAAGTGGTATAGCAGCTATTATGTATTTTGCTCCAAACATCATAAATGAATCTATTCAAAGTGTAGAAAATGCATTTTTAGGAGCAGTTTTGGTGGGCGTCATTAATTGTCTATTCACCTTTGTAGCAATAAATAATATCGAAAAATTTGGAAGACGAAAGTTACTGTTAATAGGTGTCACAGGTGTGTTTGTTTCCTTATCTGGAGTCAGTTTTTTATTTGCAATAGAATCCAAATTTGTAATAATTCCATTACTGATGTATGTTGCAAGTTTTGCCTTTTCATTTGGACCAATTGTATGGGTTATAATTAGCGAAATTTTCCCTACACAAATACGTGGATTAGCAGTTTCGTTAGGTAGTTTCTCCCTAATGTTAACTGGTTTTGTAATAACACTTACTAATCCAATTTTGATTCAGACTGTAATGCCCTCAGGGACATTCCTCATATATGCTATATTAGTATTACCAGCAATTTGGTTTATCTGGAAATTTATTCCTGAAACTAAAGGGAAATCATTAGAGGAAATTGAAAAATATTGGAGAATTAAATACGAACAATAATTTAAAATAAAACTCGGATGCAAAAAATTGATTTCAAGGGAAAAACAGCTATAGTAACAGGCGGTAGTCAAGGGATAGGTGCGGGTATTTGCCGTAAACTAGCATCCAATGGAGCAGATGTCTTTGTTAATTATTATAAAAACAAAAAAAAGGCAGAATTAATAGTTTCTGAAATTAGGGAAAAATTTGGGGTTAAAGCACGGGCAGTTTATGCAAATGTGGCTAGTAGTAAGGATGTCACAGATATGTTTTTATACATAGACAAAGAGGTTGACGGAGTTGATGTTTTGGTTAACAATGCAGGCGTAGAAACGGTTAATCATGTGTTAGATATGACTGAAGAAGAATGGGATAAAGTCATGGATATTAACCTGAAAGGCCCATGGTTGTGTTCAAAACAAGCTAGCATGAGAATGAATAAAAAAGACGGAGGTGTTATTGTTAATATTTCATCAATTCATGATATTGTACCAAGAAAAGGATTGGCTCATTATTGCTCTTCTAAGGCCGGATTAAAAATGCTCTCAAAATGCATGTCATTAGAGCTTGTGGACAAAAACATAAGAGTAGCGTCCATTTCTCCAGGAGCAATTTTCACTGACATGAACCGTGAAGAAATTAAGAATATCGGAGTTGAGAAATTTAAAAAATGGATTCCTTCTGGTAATATCGGTGAAGTTGAGGATGTAGCAAATGCAGTATTGTTTTTGGCAAGTGATATGGCGTCTTATGTCCATGGAGCTGATTTATACATTGATGGTGGTTATATGAATAATACAATTCAGTATGACCCAAGACCAAAAAGGAAAGATAAATAATTGCATTCCTCATGTCGCAGACCATCACATTAAAAGGGATTGCCTGGGACCATCCTAGGGGTTATGAACCGTTGCGAGCAACTTCAAAGGCATTTGCCGAATTATATCAGGGGGTTTCCATAAAGTGGAATATACGTTCGTTGAAGGAATTCGGCGATATGCCAATAGAAAGTCTAATCGAAACCTATGACTTAATAACAATTGACCACCCCTACATGGGTGAAGCAGATGCAAACAAACTGTTGCTGCCGTTAGAAGATATGCTCACTAAAAGTGAAATAGGCAACTTGAAGAGACAATCTGTAGGGCCTAGTTTTGAATCGTACCATTATAAGGGACATTTATACGCTTTACCAATTGATGCAGCGGCACTCTTTGCTGCTTCAAGAAACGATTTAATGTCGGCTTTAAATCTTGAGCTACCCCACATGAGGTCAGCTTTATTTGATTTTTATAAAAAAATCCCATGTGGATTTAAAGTGGCATGGCCTTTATGTTCAACTGACCTTTGGTGTACTTTCATGTCCCTTTGCGCACAGGATGGAGGAAGGAATTTTATTGAAGACTTTAATGTAGATGAAAGAATCGGAATTGAGGTACTCAATGAATTAAAAAGGCATTTGAATTATCTACATTCGGATTCATTGAACTGGAATCCCATTCAGATTTTAAATCATATGGCGACAAATGATGAGATTATTTATTCACCCTATTTATTCGGTTATACCAATTATTCCAGAGAAGGATTTGCCAAAAAAAATATCAATTTCAGTAATAGTCCCACAAACCCTAAAAATAATATTTCTACTATTTTGGGCGGCGTAGGGCTGGCGGTTTCCGCAAAATCGAAGCACGCCGACCTTGCTTTAGCCTATGCCGGTTACGTGGCAAAAGGAGAAACACAGGAAGGCATTTATACTGAAAATGGAGGGCAGCCTGGAAATCTATTGGCTTGGCAAAGCGCAGTCAATAACGGGCTTTGCAACAATTTTTTTAACAATACCCTAAAGACCATGGAAATGGCATATGTACGACCCCAACATCCAGGTTGGAATAAGTTTCAAGAAAAAGGTGCGGCAATGCTCCATCGTGGTCTTTTAAAAAATATATCTTCAACCAGCTTAGTGAAAGGTTTGAATCAGTTATACCGTTCCATAGTTTAATATAAGTAATATGTACAAAAATATTTTAATAGAGATTTCGGACGGTATAGCTACTCTGAGTTTTAACCGGCCAGACCAACTCAATGCCATGAACCGTGAGATGATGGATGAAATCATTATGGGAATTAACGAAATCAATACAAATAGCCAAGTGCTGGCAACCATAATCACCGGTCTGGGCAGGGCCTTTATGGCTGGTGCCGATATTAAAGAATATGCAAATCAAACTCCTGAAGAATTTAAAACTTTTCAAAGTAAGGGTATCAAACTATATGAGAGTATTGAAAATGCCCCTAAGCCTTGGGTTGCTGCTGTCAATGGATTTGCGTTAGGAGGTGGTTTTGAAATT
>PAHA01000026.1 GCA_002711215.1 Flavobacteriaceae bacterium | reverse complement strand
TCATCTATTGAGCTTTATTTCTTTTGAAGTTCTTCCACCTTTCGGATGGTAGGTATTAATAGTCACTTTAGATCCTTTTGACCCATGAACTAGCCATGAAACTTCTTCTTTACTGTTGCCATCTATCTTTTCGATCTCTTTTTCAAAATCTTTATCAAGTAAGATTGCTTTATTAGAGACTGATAAATAAGTACGTACCGGCACAGCTTTCTTGGTCGCAAAACGAATTGCAAGCTCAGTGGGTTGAAAACCGGTATTACTAATTGTTGCGGTTAAACGGTAAATATCTTTACCTAAATATTCTTGTTTAATATCAGATATGAATAATAATGGTATTGCACGTGCTTGCATTAACATAAAATCTACATTACGATCGACTTCGTCCTCTAAAAATGGTGGCAAAGGATTGTTCTGACCAAACTTTTTCCACCCGCCAATTTCTACTTTTCCAAGCTCAGGATGGTCAAAGGGCGTCCATGCTTTAAAAACATTACTACCCATTTTGTCATCATATTTTAACTGTTCTGAAGCTGAAACTCTGCCATCATTATCTAGATCCGTTCCAAATTGATAGATCTCATTGGCAAATGCAAGGATGCCAAATAATTCATATAAACCATCTAAAGCTCCCCCGTAAGCAGCATATGCGTCTTGTTCTTCCAGTTGACCGTAATAATTCCCCCTGCCATAAAATGGATCCATTCCTGAAACCTTGCCATCTTTTGAGCGTCTTAATTGACCTTTCCCTGTATTTTTTGAACCCCTAGGCCAATTCCATTGGTAAACTGATGTAGCCAGTCCATACTTAGTAAGTTTAAGACCGCGCTCAGAAAGGGCCATATAAAGCATTAAATCAGCGTTTGGAAGTTTCATTTCCGGTACGGACGGAGGTCTTAAGATCACACCACCTGTTGAATGCAAACTTTGTGATGCGGCAATATTTGGATGGTCATAGATAAAATCTAAAGCACTTCTTAATTCAACTTCAGAACCTGGAAATGCACCTGAGCCACGCTGATTAACAGACCAATTACCAGGATAATTACGGTTTGGATCGATTCCACCTGGCCAATCTTCGTTGTATTTTCCGTCACCATCATTATCTATACCCTCACTATATCGCTTATAATAAGGACCAGTATCGTCAGGTTTACGTTGCCTCAGCAAACGGTCATCTTTCTCGTCCTTAACCCATTTACCTAATGGATCTTCAACGCGCATTTGAAGAGCCATGTTATCACCATCAAGATCTTCGGGAGGGTCTTCGTCAAACTTACCATCATTGTCATCATCCCAAGGTTTTAAGGTTGAGTCCCTAGGTCTTAAATCTGAATGGTGATGTAGTTCTGAACCGTCAGGAATTAAATTAGGTAAAATATAGAAGACCCGCGTTTTTCTTAAATTATTAATATCCGATCCATTTGAAGTNAATAAGCGNTGAATTAACCCCAAAGCTGCCTCAGTAGATATTACTTCATCGGAGTCTACTCCGCCATCGATCCATATAGCCGGCTTATCCTCTGGTTTGCCAGTCTTAAAATCCGTAATCGTCATCAACCATAGATCTCTTCCTTCGTAAGACTTGCCAATAGANTCTAATTTTGAGAACTGAGGATATTTTTTTTGAGCATCGATTAAAAATTGACTCATTTCCTCAAAATCACGATAACAATCAAATTTCATATTTTTAGAGAAAGCTTCACATGGGCCGAAGAATAGTTTGTTATTNGTAGCAAACAATTGGGACAGTANTAATAGTAGCGATAAAAATAAATGCAATCTTTTAATCATAAATACCTCGAGGAAAAAATTANAAANNTATCAATTAGCTTAANTTAATATAATAAACTTAAAAAAGTAAAAGTCTATTTAAGAATTACCATCATTCATCTTTTAACAATTTCTTTTTTTTTAATTTGGTAGAAACAGATAACAATTTACAAATGAGCTCCAATGTTTGATTTATTGTTAAAGATTATTTTTTTAAGTCTTTCATATTTAATCACCATCACGCCTTAAATTGTTTTAATTATTGAAATTAAAATAAAATTTAATCTTTAACAGTACCTTTAAAAGTTGATGAGAGTTAAGTTTTAATAATTAATTTCAGTATTCATTTAAATGGCTAATGAAATTAATTTAAACAACAATACAACTATTGATAACGGATGGTATTATTAAAATAGAAGAAACTAAATAACTATTAAATGTTAAGAGCTCGTTGTTCTCAAAGTTGAAAAGGATGTTATTATAAACATGCTAGACACTAATAGAGATGTTCTACTGCTGGATGGAGATTGTGGCCTCTGCCACAGGTTAGCATTTTTTATGGACTCAAGATTAGCATCTGATAGTAGCATTGCATATAGACCTATTAAATCGAATGATGCTCAGAAGCTTATTGAAACTTTTCCTAAATGGCAGCAAAGACTTGATACAGTTTACCTAGTTAGGAATGGCCGTTCATATGTTAGATCTGCGGCAGCAATTAGGTGTTTGCTCTATTTGAGATGGTACTGGAAGTTATGTTTTTTTATTTTTTGGATCATTCCATTGCCAATACGTGATATCATCTATCGATTTGTAGCGAGGTTCAGGCACTATGTTTTCACAAAACCAGAAATTTGTACATTTAGAATTGATTGAATTTCATAATCTTAATGTCTTTATTTGTTTAATTGCATGCACTTAATAGGCATGATTCATACTTAACGATAATAAATTAAAAAAAATATTTGAAGGAGATTATGACGTATTTGATGCAATTTTCTCTTTTAATGTTTGTTCTGATTCCTTTAAGCTAGATCATGTATAATTTTTCCAAACTAAGCTTAATAATGTATAATTAATTAGAAAGTTGAAGTCTAATGAGAAATAAGATTTTCGCATTCAACCTATTGCTATCTTTTTCTTTTTCTACAAAAACAGTTAGATACGTGATCATTTACAATCCCAATGGATTGCATAAATGCATAAGTAATTTTTGGTCCAACAAAAGTAAATCCTCTTTTTTTAAAATCTTTGCTTATTTCATTTGAAAGCTTCGTCTCAGGTGGTACTTGATCTAATTTATTAAAGTTATTAATGATAGTTTTTTTATTTGTAAAGGACCAAATATACTTATTAAAAGAATTAAATTCTTTTTGAACCTTAATAAATACTTTTGCATTAGAGATAGTGGATTTGATTTTTAAGCGATTTCTGATAATGCTTCTATCTTTGATTAAACGTTCAATATCCTCATTAGTAAATTTTGAGATTAAATCAACATCGAAATTTTTAAAAGCCCTTCTATAGCCCTCACGACGATCTAAAATAGTTGACCAAGAAAGTCCAGCTTGCGCTCCCTCCAAAGTTAACATTTCAAAAAGCTTTTGATCATTATGTTGTGGAACGCCCCATTCTTCATCGTGGTATTGCTGCATCTTTCGACTATGCTGCGCCCAATTACACCTGATTAAAGTCTTCATATAATAAGTTTAGATCTATTTAATAAAAGTATATGTTGTTAATAATTTTGTTATAACATTAACTATAATGCGTACGATCATATTATTTACATTAACAGTATTTGTTTTTAACAGCAAACTAAATGCATTTCCAGGAGGTTATATAGGACTTTCTTTTTTATTTGATTTCAAAAGCAAAGAAAAAGGAATGCAGGTTAGTACCGGATTGGCATTGCCTTTTATTGGCGATCCCGGGATGGGTCCATATGCATTTCCTGGCTTAGCTTTTGGCTTAAGACATGCTAAAAGCAAAAGTTTTTATGGCTATATAGATATTCAATTTGTTGCATCGAATGCAGCTTGGATTGGAAGTGGCTATGGCATTGCATTTAAAGATGGTAATCGATTTATTAGGAAAAAGTATTTTTTGGGCTTTTTACCAATTGGTTATGTTATCGAAAGCATACAAAAGGAAGTTTCAATTAAGATGGATAATAATTTTAAAGGGATTTATATAGGCGCAGCACTTCCGATCATTGGCAATCACTTCTTTCCTTAAAAAAAATTAAAAAATAAAAAATTAATAACGGTAATTAATTACTGGAAAATATCAGTTTAATTACCCCTGCTATAATAATAGGTATTTGAAGAGAAAAGTTTGCTAAAAGCGGTTTGTCCTTGGTAATAATGCCTGCTGCTGTCCAACATAGGATACCAAAGCTATGAGGTATCATACTATAGGGATAAAAATCCAAGTAAAATGTTAATATTCCTGTTAGTGTTAGTGCTGTCGCAGTCCATTTTAATGCTTTTATTTTGCCATTCATAGTATACCTCTTTAAGTAGTTAGGATTTCATAAAATTATTTATTACTAGGTAGTAATATGATAAATTAATAAAAAATAATTCATAAATTAAATAAACGTATTAGTAAGGGGGATTAGTGCGTAACTCACTATCAAATAAGAATATTATTATTTCTACTGATCTTGATGGCACTTTGCTAGATAATTTTAATTATTCATTTGTTCCGATCTATCCTTTCTATGATGCTATAAGTGAGAATTCTATCTTAATCTTTAATACTAGCAAAACATTCAAGGAAATCTGTGAAGTTGACAAATCTTTAGTTGCTAACAGCCCATCAATAGTTGAGAACGGTTCAGCGATATTCATTCCCGCAAAACTAAAATTGGAAATTTCATCCACTTTTAAATTATTAGATAAGTATAAAGTGATAATATTAGGGATTGAATTGGATGAAATAGAAAAATTGTTAATGGACCCATCAGTTCTACATTATTTGAAAAATTGTAATTTTCTAAATAACATGACTATTGATGAAATTTGTAAGGTTACAGGATTATTGCCAAATATTGCATCTAAGTCAAGAAAAAGAGACTTCTCTAAATCTTTTTTGTGGAATGGCAGCATAAGTGATTTTAAAAAATTTGAATTAGCATTAAAAAATCTAAACCTGAGAATTCTTAAAGGTGGCAGATTTTATCATATTATTGGTTCTTCAAACAAAGGTAAAGCTTTGCGGCTTATTTTAGAAATATATAAAAAGAATTTTCCGTATGAGTCATTTATTACAATTGCTCTAGGAAATAGCGAAAATGATAATAGCATGTTAAAAGAAGCAGATTTTGCTGGAGTGGTAAGAAGCTCAGATGATTTTATTTTAAATCTAAAAAGAAAAAAAAATGTTTATTACAGCAATGACATTGCACCGTTAGGGTGGAAAAATGTTTTGTTAAAAATAGACCCAATTAAAAAATTAAACCTAGGATAACTAATGTCAGATTTTCATCAAAATGGTTTCATCACTACATTTCACAATTTCAGAACGAAAGATTTGAAACTTATAGAATCCGAATTGAATGAGTTTTCTAAAGTTAGACCAATGCAATTGCTGCTACCGTCTCTTTATTCTGAGCTATCAGGATCGGCTTTACCTGATATAATTGAAAAATTAAAAAAGGTCAGCTATCTAAAGCAAATCACCATTGGTCTTGATAATGCAAACAAAAAAGAATTTTTACATGCAAAAAAGTTTTTCAGCCAACTTCCTCAAAAAGTTAGAATTGTTTGGCACAATGGCCCCAACATGATGGCAGTATCTAATCTTTTAAGGGAGAATGGCCTAGATAATTCAAATCCAGGAAAAGGAAGAAATGTATGGTATTGCATGGGTTATATTTATGGTTTAAAAAATTGCGAAGCAGTTGCATTGCATGATTGCGATATCCTTACATATGACACTGAAATGTTGGCTAGATTATTCTATCCAATTGCTAATCCTGCCTATAACTTTTATTTTTGCAAGGGTTACTACTCAAGAATAGCAGAAGGAAAAATGAATGGAAGAGTAGGTAGGTTACTTGTTAGCCCTTTAATCAGCGCTATGAAAAAAATGAATCACAACAATTCTTCTTATCTTGATTTTTTGTCATCTTTTCGTTATACCCTTGCAGGTGAGTTCTCATTTAGAAGAAGACTAATTAGAGACGTAAGAATACCATCTGATTGGGGTTTGGAAGTTGGTATTCTATCAGAAATTCAAAGAAATTTTGCAAATAATATGGTTTGTCAAGTCGACATAGCAGATAAGTATGATCACAAACACCAATCAATATCTTTTGACGATCCAGAAAAAGGCCTATCTAAAATGTCGATAGATATCATAAAAACTTTAATTAGAAAACAAGCTTCTCAAGGAATTGGCTACAACAGAGATACATTGAGAGCCTTGAAAGCAACCTATTATCGAACTGCTTTAGATTACATCTCATCCTATAGTTACGATGCTGAAATGAATGACATAAAACTTGATATCAACACTGAAGAAAGTTATGTAGAATTATTTTCTGAAAATATTATGAAAGCTGGTGAACGAGTTCTTGACAATCCGGTAAAATTAAATCTTATGCCAAATTGGAGCAGAGTAAGAAGTGCAGTTCCATTCATATATGAAAAGCTTATTGATGCTGTCGAACGTGATAACAGTTAGATTTAATTTCAATGCATCTAAAATTATTCAATAAAAATTTAAATGATCTGCTTAAGAATATTTACCCTGAAAGAAAAGACTTAAATAAGCTCTCAAAGGATATAGCCAATATTGTTAATTCTTTCAAAGATAGTTCACATATGGGTAAACAAAAAAAATGGGATAATAAAGATGTCTTTTTAATTACGTATTCTGATTCAATAATTGATAGCAAAGAAAAACCATTAAAAACATTATATGATTTTTTAAAGCGCTTTACAAAATCAATTAATTCTGTTCATATTCTACCTTTTATGCCATCATCTTCAGATAGTGGGTTTTCAGTTATAGACTATAAAGCGTTAGATCAAAATTTTGGTTCATGGGAAGATTTAGACCATTTAACAAAAAAATATAATGTAATGATTGATATTGTTTTAAACCACGTATCAAAGTCAAGTAAATGGTTTGAAAACTTCAAGAAAGGAAAGGGTACTGGGTCAGATTATTTTATAGAGGTTGACAATTGGCAAGGAAAAGCTCAAATAGTAAGACCTAGAACTTCTGAACTTTTTCAAAAAATCTCAACTGATTCGGGATTAAAATCTGTTTGGTGCACTTTTAGTCACGATCAGATAGACTTAAATTTTAAAAATCCTGCTGTACTTATTGAGTTTGTGGAAATATTTTTATTTTATCTAAAAAAAAATATTCATTTTTTTCGACTAGATGCTATTGCATATATTTGGAAAGAAGTGAACACGGGATGTATCAATAGGCCACAAACCCATTACATAGTAAAGTTTTTGAGATTGATACTGGACCATTTATCAAAAAATTCTGTCATAATCACTGAAACAAATATTCCCAACAAAGAGAACCTTATATACTTTGGAGATAGAGATGAGGCTCATTGGATATATAATTTTACACTAGCACCTTTAATACTATATACCCTGTTATATGGAAATTCTAAAAAATTGAAAAGATGGTCCATGACAATGCCTCCAGCAAAAAATGGCAATTCATATTTTAATTTTTTAGCCTCTCATGATGGCATAGGTTTAAGACCTTTAGAAGGATATGTCGATGACGAAGAGCTTATTAACATGATTAATAGAATGGAGGAATTTGGAGGTAAAACCTCCTACCGCATATCTCAATGGGGAGATAAGGTGCCATACGAAATGAACATTTCTTTTCTGGATAGTATGACAGGTACGATAGATAAAATTGACGATTATAAGGTTGACAGGTTTAATTGTGCTCACGCTATTATGTTGAGCTTTGAAGGTGTTCCTGCTATTTACATTCATAGTCTTATAGGGACAAATAATAATTACGATTCATTAAATGGTGCAACAAATTATAGATCAATCAACAGATATCAGTGGAATAAAAAAAAATTATATAAATTATTAAATGATTCAGAAACACAAAATCATCTAATATTAAATAGATTAAATGATTTACTGTCAATTCGTTCAAAACAAAAAGCCTTCCATCCCAACGCAACGCAATTTACCCTTGATTTAGGCGATAAAATTTTTGGAATTTGGCGACAAGACTATAATCGCTCTCAAAGCATTTTTTGTATTTTTAATATATCTGATGAAAAACAAATTTTAGAATTATCATCGATAAATTTAATTGATGGTGAAAATTGGTATGACTTAATTAGCAATAAAACAATTAAAAGTATAAATGGAAAAATTAGCTTAAAGTCATATCAATACATGTGGATAACAAATCTCTAATTAAATGAAAATTAATCAAAATTTTTTTGATGAAAATCGTTCAAAAAAAATTTATTATGATTTTATTTCCAAAGGATATAAAAGTATAATAAATAAATTTAATATTGAAAAAAAATATTATCGAGATGTTGCAATACCCTTAGCATTAGGGTTAGACAGACTCTCAAACAAAAAACCTTTAAAGATATATATTTCTGGAGGTCAAGGTTCTGGAAAAACAACCTTGAGCATTATCTTAAAGCACTTTCTTGAAAAATATTTAGCTAAAAGAGTAGTGACTTTTTCTATAGATGATCTTTATTTATCTAAAGAAGATCGTCTTGAATTAGCTCAAAATGTACACCCACTTTTAAAAACTAGAGGAGTTCCTGGTACTCATGATATTGAACATGGAATAAAAATCATTAAATCCTTGAGTTTAAAAAATAGTAAAAAAACTTTAATTCCTAAGTTTTCTAAAGAGTTTGATGACCTAATAGATAAAAAGAAATGGAATGTTTTTATTGGCATCCCTGATATCATTATTGTTGAGGGGTGGTGTATGGGTGCGAAGCCAATGAAATTTGACTTTTGGGAAGGACCTATAAATAGCCTTGAAGAAAAGTTTGACCCAAATGGATTTTGGTCAAAATGGGTAAATCAAAAACTCGCTAATAATTATCAAGTTTTTTTTAATATGTTTGATTTATCTATATATATTCAATCGAATAATTTTTCTGAAATAATTAAAAATAGGATATCTCAAGAAAAAAACGCCATTAATTTCTCTAAATCTAAAGATGGCTATATGAGTGAAAATCAAATAATCAATTTTGTCATGCACTTTGAAAGAATTTCAAAAAGTATGTTTAGATATATGCCTAAAAAATCAAATATAGTTATAGAAAGGGATATTAAAGGTCGATTCTCAATAATAAAATAATAAAAAAACTAATTTAATCTTATTTTGATTTTTTTACAAATTTCATCAGTTAGCTCAATATTAGAGTTTTTAAGACCCATATCGTATGTGCCAATTTTTTCTTCTTTTACAACCATTTGGATGGAATTGAATAAAACATCTGATAAAAACTTTTCCCCTAACCAGTCCAGCATTAGTTTGATTGATAAGAAAGTTGCTATCGGATTTACCTTATTCATTCCATAGTATTTTGGTGCAGATCCATGGCAAGGTTCAAAAATTGCAAAATTATCTCCAAGATTTGCTGATCCAGCAAATCCAAGACCACCTACAAGTTGAGCAGAAAGATCAGATAAAATATCACCAAATAGGTTTTCAGCTACAATCACTTGAAAATCATTTGGATTTTTTATTAGCCACATACACATGGCATCTATGTTAACCTCTTGAAATTTAATAGTTGGAAAATTTTTTGATATATCTAGGGCTACCTGCCTAAAGAGTGAACCGGTTTCTCTTAAAACATTTGGCTTATCAACTAAAGTAACTGAACTACGATTATTTAAAAGCGCAAATTCAAACGCCTTTTGGATTATGGATTTACAAGCTGTTTTTGTAATGATTCGCGCTGAAAGTGCAATATCATCACTTTTTTCAATTCTAAATTTTCGCATGTTTTTATTTTGATTTTCAATGGCATCGAATACTGAACTTGGTATAGGATAAAATTCTACGCCAGAATACATACCTTCAGAATTTTCTCTAAAAATAGCTAAGTCTATATCTTCTTTGTGATTATTTTTATTTCCCACAAAAGAAGTACATGGACGAAAATTGGTATGTAAATTGAATTTTTGTCTTAATTGTAGAATTGGAGAGCGATACTCTAAATTTTTATCCTTAAACTCAGGTTTTAAAGCTTTCAAAGCTTCTTCTTTGGGTTTTGAAGTTATTGCACCAAGAAAACCACAATCAGCTTTTTTTAACTCGGATATCGTTTTATCTGGCAATGGGTTTCCTTCATTTTTCCATTTTTCCCAACCAATATCACAATGAATGTAATCTGCTTTAAATTTTAGTGTATTTAAAATCTTGATGCCTAAGGGTAGTAGCTCATTGCCAACTCCATCGCCTGGCATCCATGCTATTCTATATCTATGCATGATCATTCTTTTTATTTAAATAACCATTTAATCCACCATAATAGACAAGCTCTTGTTCTATTTTTTTCATTGAATCAAATTTAAATTTTTTACCATTCTCTAATTTTAAAAGTCTTTTATTAAAATCAATATCTAATACCATGTTTGTTTTTAATGTTTTCATTTTTTTGTTATAATTTTTATTAATATAAAAAAATAACTCAGGGCACTCTATTAGGCCAAATCCATTGTTAAATGCATTCCTTTTAAAAGTTTCACTATACGAACATGCAATTATTAAAATTACTCCTTTTGATTTTAAAGAAGTGATTGATTGTTCTCTAGAGCTACCAATTCCAAAATTATATCCAGCAAGAAGAATGTCCCCCGCTTCACATAATTTTGAAAAGTTTGGATCATAATTCTCCATTGCATAATATCCCATTTTTTTAAAACTTATCGTATCATCATAGGTATATTTTGATGGATAAATATCATCGGTTGTAATGTTGTCATTTGAACATAAAAGTAAATGGCCTGATTTGTTATCTAAAATACTCTTATTCATAGTTTTTTTGATTTTTTTGGAAGAATCAAAGCTAGATATTTTTATTTGAGGATTGTGGATATTTTTAGGAATATTGATATAGCCATTTATAGCTGTTTCAGCAACTATTTCTGGTGAAGATAAGTAGGCTTTTGAATTTATGTTTCCCATTCGACCAGGGAAATTTCTGTTCGATGCTGAAATTGCAACTTCCCCTTTTTTTAAAATTCCAGCTCCAAGCCCTATGCATGGACCACAACCAGCGGGAAGAATATGCGCACCACTTTTTTTGAATTGTTTCCAATGGCCGCTTTCTTTTAATTCATTCTCCACATTTTTTGATGCAGGAGAAACATACAGCTTGACATGCGATGCAATTGACTTACCTTTTAATTTGTTAGCAGCCTTCTTTAAATCACTTGCTCTACTATTTGCACATGAAAGAAGGAAAGCCTTATCTATTTTAATTGGCTTGAGATTTTCAGTATTAACATCTAACAGTTTATCTAGTCTGTTATTCTCACTAATGGATGGTTTTATCGTTGAAAGATCAACTTTGATAGTTTTTTCAAAATTAGGATTATTATCCTGTTTAATATATGCTGTTTTGTTGTTTTTAAAATTATTCAATAGATTAAATAGTTTATCCTTATGAATTCTACTATTTCTATTTTTAACCCAACTAATAGTAATTTTATCTATTGGAAAAAGAGCTGAAAGCGATCCCCATTCAGTGCTCATATTTGCTATGGTTAGTCTGTCATCAACAGATAAATTTTTTATTCCATTGCCGGAAAATTCCAAACATTTATTTAAAACTATTTCTCTGTCTATGTGAGATATTAAGGATAGGATAATATCTTTTCCAGTAACTGAGGCTATTGGTTTTTTAAGGAGGATAATATTAATTATTTTTGGAATTTTAAACCAAAATTTTCCAGTAGCCCAGATTCCTGCTGCATCTGTTCTAACGACTGGTAACCCAAGACAGCCAATTCCTCCATACATATTAGCATGGCTATCAGACGCAACTGAGAGATTCCCAGGAAAAGCAAACCCTTCTTCAATCATAATTTGATGACCAATGCCTCTACCTTCAGGAAAGAAATTCAATTCATTTTTTTTACAGAAATTTTTAATTTTGCTATATTTCAATAGGTTTGAATCGCTTGTATCTTGAATATTATGATCAAGCGCAATTACAGGTTGGTGTTTATTAAAAATAGAATGCTTTTTAAATTTTTTAAATTTAGGGATGATTGCAGAGGTATTGTCATGCGTGAGAATATGCTCGGGTTGGAGCCAAATACTGTCACCACTTATAATTTTTTGATCAGGATCTATATCAAGCGCATGTTTTTGAAAGATTTTTTCAGTTAAGGTTTGTCCCATAAAAACTAATCGGAAGAATTAATGTTAATTTGAATAGCCTTTTAAAATTGGTCTTGTGTGTGTTCTTTTGATACCTTCCTTTACACGAAATTCTTCAATTAATGAGTTTAACTCTTTAATTGATTTTGCTTTTATGTGAGCAACTATATCATAGTCACCCGCCACTTCATAAACATCTTTAAGCTGTGAAAGACTCATCAACCATCTTGTGATTCTAGTGGTGTATATTGCATTATCTAATTCCATATTTACAATAGCTTCAACTTCAGTTGGAATATAGATTTTAATATTTGACTTTAAAATTTCATCTGCTATTTCAAGAAGTTCAAGATCGTTAATTTTTCTTTTTTCAGGTTGAGATTTAATTTCTATTAAAATCTTTTTTAAATCTTCTTCATTAACAATTATTTTCAGTTCTTTAAGCCTACTTTTAAGAGCGTCTTGACCAGAATATTTATCGATAGTAATGTATCTATCTCTTCCAATAATTTCAGGAGGAAAAGATTCATATGTCTTCGGATTTTTTAATACTGCCCTTGAGTGCAATCCAGCTTTATGGGTAAAAGCATTTTTGCCAACTATAGGTCTGTTTTCACTGTTAAAAATCCCTGACATTTTTTCGATTTTATTAGATAACTTATATAAATTCTTGAGATCCCAATCATTGTTAACTTTATAAATTTCTTTCAAAGCCAAACATATCTCTGCTAATGGAGGTATCCCGCTTCTTTCACCTAAACCATTTACAGTAACATCCACAGTTTGAGCACCAGCCAATAATGCTGATAAAGCATTAGCTGTTGCCAAACCAAAATCATTGTGACAATGAATATGTATAGGAATATCAATTTCTTTTTTAATAGTATTGATTAATTTTTTTGTAGATTCAGGAGTTAGCACACCTACAGTGTCTGCTATGCTAAATCTGTCAGCCCCAGAAGCTTGTGCACACTTTGCAACCTCTATTAAAAAACTTTGATCTGTTCTAGTAGCATCTTCAGCGGTAAAACGAAGCTTGAAATTTTTAGATTTCGCATAGTAAATCGATTCTTTAATATGGTTAAGTGCTTTTTCATTTGAAAGGTTTCCAAATTTATGTTTTAAGCTTAAATCAGATGTTCCAAAAAAAATACCAATCCATTCAACATTGAATGTTGAAGCATCATTTATATCAGATTTGGTTGCCCTTCCATGAATTAACTTTTTCGCCCTGGTCTTAATATTTGAAATTTGATCTATAGCTTCCCATACATCGGGAGATACTGCAGGGTGACCTAGCTCAATGAAATCTACACCAAAGGAATCAACAGACTTTACAATCTCAATTTTTTGATTAACATTGAAAGATACATTAGGGGATTGCTCTCCCTCTCTTATTGTCGAATCTAAAAGCTCAACTTTCATTTTATTTAAACAATTTTACTTAAGCTGGTTTTTAAAATAGATATAGATTTCTCATAATCACTAATTAGTATATGCTCTTCTGATGTGTGGTCCAATGAAGAGTCGCCTGGACCATATGCCACAATAGGGCAACCCCAATCTGCTAAAATATTCATATCAGCAGATCCAGTCTTTTTCTTAAATTTTGGTTTTCCTCCATGTGCGCGAATTCCACCTAGCAAAGATGAAACAAGCGCATTTCTTTTACCTGTTAAAACAGCAGACATGGGCTTGTCATGTGAAAGCGAACCA
>PAHA01000025.1 GCA_002711215.1 Flavobacteriaceae bacterium | reverse complement strand
TGTAGGGGTAACAATATCGATCATCTCAGAGGCTTCAATTAAGGACTTAACACTGTCAAAACGTTTATAGCCTTTTTCTTTAGAGAGCGCTTTTGCATTTTGGTTATCTGGGTCATAAAAACCAACTAATTGGTAATGGTCTGAAGCATCTAATAAACGAAGGTGAATTTTACCTAAGTGACCTGCACCTAATAACCCAACTTTAATCATTTGATTATATTTGCTTAAAAATACCATCTTTTTCTGATTTTTTTTGAGAACTGATTACTTTTGTACTAATGACGGACTCAACCAAGCATCAAGGACAAAGGCGACAGTTGGTAAAACTTCTTGAGGAAAAAGGAATAAAGGACAAACAAGTACTTAATGCGATTGGAAATGTTCCTCGTCATCTATTTATGGACTCTGTATTAGATGATTATGCTTATGTTGACAAAGCTTATCCCATTGCTGCTGATCAAACGATTTCACAGCCTTACACTGTGGCCTTTCAGACGGAATTGTTGCAATTGAAAAAAGGCGACCGTGTATTGGAGATAGGAACAGGTTCTGGTTATCAAACTGCAGTTCTATTGAAACATGAGGGGGTAAGTGTTTATACGATAGAACGCCAGCAGGAGCTTTATAAAAAAACTAATCTTTTGTTTAAAAAACTAAAGTTGAGTCCCAAAAAGATGATTTTTGGTGATGGTTACAAAGGTTTAATAGATAAGGCACCATTTGAGGCGATAATTGTAACCGCTGGAGCTTCAAAGGTACCAAAGGCCTTGATCGAGCAATTGGCCTCTGGAGGTCGCCTGGTAATCCCTATCGGAGATAAAAATCAAATTATGACTCGATACGTACGAACGGGGGAAAAGTCATTTGACCGGCAAACTTTTGGAAATTTTAGATTTGTTCCTTTGCTAAAGAACAAAATTTGATTTTTCTAGATTTAAAATATTACCTTTATTCCAATTGAAGACTCAAAATGACCATTACCATTTGATTAACAGTGATAAATGCCTTCGTTGCTGTGTTGTTTAACGATTTATTTAAAATTCACTCTTTCTTCGATTTTTTCTGAATTGACTTCAATATTACTGGTCTTGGGGGTTGCCAATTACATATTTTGTATTTAGGGTAAAGAATAATATCAAAGTTTTCGAATAATGTTATTTGTTAAAACTTTTTTTGACCCTATCTAAATCTCTTTTGCTATCTCGTTCTTTAAGGATTTCCCTTTTATCATGTAATTTCCTACCCCTTGCAAGGGCGATCAACATTTTGGCAAAGCCTTTTTCATTGATGAAAAGTTTGAGCGGCACGATGGTTAAGCCAGAATTTTTCACCTGTTTGAGAAGTTTATTTAACTCTTTTTTGTTGAGTAAGAGTTTTCTGCTTCCCTTTGGACGGTGATTAAATCGGGTACCAGAGGCATATTGTTCGATGTACATATTTACGGCAAAGAGCTCCTCTTTTTCATTAAATTCACAAAAGCTTTCAGCTATGGAGGCTTTGCTCTCTCGAATGGATTTGATTTCGGTTCCAGTTAATACAATCCCAGCAGTAAACTGATCTAGTATCTCGTACTCAAACCGCGCTTTTTTGTTTTGTATGTTGATCCGCTTTTGCAAGCAATAAAGTTAATAACTTATTAATTAATTTTTTCCTTATTAAGGAATACGATTTGGTCGTCAAAATAGTCAACTAATAGGGGTTTAGAAGTGTCTATTTTCCCTGCCAGTAGTTCTTTACTCAATGCATTGAGCACCTTTTTCTGAATAACCCTTTTTACAGGTCGCCCTCCATATTCTGGATCAAACCCCCATTGGGATAGTGCGGCAATGGCTTCATTGGAAGCAGACACTTCTAATTCTTTTTGGGCTAGTCTTTGGGTCAATATTTTGAATTGCAGTTGGACAATAGATTGGATTTCCTTAGCTGTAAGAGGAGAAAACATGATGATGTCATCAATCCTATTAAGAAATTCTGGACGTATAATACTCTTTAAAAGTCCTAAAACAGCTGATTTGGCTTGTATCATAGCTTCATTAAAATCATTATGGGTTTCAAAAGCCGATTTGATTTCGTGGCTTCCTAAATTGGAAGTCATGATGACGATGGTATTTTTGAAATCAGCAGTCCTTCCCTTGTTATCCGTGAGACTACCTTCATCAAGGACTTGTAAGAGCACGTTGAAAGTATCGGGATGGGCTTTTTCAATCTCATCAAGTAAGACCACTGAATAAGGTTTTCTCCGAACAGCCTCGGTGAGTTGACCTCCTTCTTCATAACCCACGTATCCTGGGGGAGCGCCAAGGAGTCGGCTCACGGCATGTCGTTCTTGATATTCACTCATATCGATTCGGGTGATGTTGTTCTCATCATCAAAAAGCACTTCAGCCAAGGCTTTAGCCAACTCTGTTTTTCCGACTCCAGTAGTGCCTAAGAAAAGAAAGCTGCCAATGGGTCGGTTTTGATCTTGTAATCCAGCACGACTCCTTCTGATAGCATCTGAAACGGCCTCAACTGCCGGTTCTTGTGCGACCATACGTTTGTGGATTTCTTTTTCCAAATTAAGCAAACGTTTTTTATCAGTTTGTAACATTTTACTGGTAGGAATACCCGTCCATTTGGCTACTACCTCAGCAATGTCGTCATAATTTACTTCTTCCTTAATGAGAGTGTCTTTCTTCTGGTAATCATGGAGTTCTCGATGGAGTTGGTTTAGGGTTTGTTGAGAAGATTTTATTCTACCATATCGCAATTCGGCAACAGTGGCGTAGTCTCCTTCGCGCTCAGAACGGTCAGCTTGGAGTTTGTAGTTTTCTATTTCCTGTTTAGCCTGTTGGATTTTGTCAAGTCGGTCTTTTTCTTGACTCCATTGAGTAAAAATTGTATATCGTTCCTCCTTGAGATTGGAAAGCTCTTCGTTTAGTTTGGCCACTTTTCCCGTTTCTTTTTCTCGTTTTATGGCAACAATTTCTATTTCAATTTGACGGATTTTACGGTCTAGCGAATCCAGCTCCTCAGGTTTGGAGTTCATTTCCATCCTCAATTTCGAGGCAGCTTCATCCATAAGATCTATAGCTTTGTCGGGAAGGAAACGGTCAGAAATATAACGATTGGAGAGCATCACAGCTCCAATGATTGCTTCGTCTTTTATCCGTACTTTATGGTGCGCCTCATATTTTTCTTTGATGCCTCGTAAAATGGAGATGGCATTCTCGGTATCAGGTTCGTCAACTACTACTTTTTGAAATCTACGCTCTAGTGTTTTATCTTTTTCGAAGTATTTCTGGTACTCGTCAAGGGTGGTGGCTCCTATGGCTCGGAGTTCACCCCTTGCCAGCGCAGGTTTGAGAAGATTGGCGGCATCCATAGCGCCCTCACCCCCTCCAGCACCAACCAAAGTGTGGATTTCATCTATAAATAGAATGATGTTTCCATCGCTGTTGACCACTTCTTTGATTACGCTTTTTAGCCGTTCTTCAAATTCACCCTTGTATTTGGCTCCTGCTATTAGACCACCCATATCAAGAGCGAAAATTTGTTTTTCTTTAATATTATCAGGAACATCTCCATCTATAATACGATGGGCTAAGCCCTCTGCTATTGCGGTTTTTCCCGTTCCAGGTTCCCCTACTAAAATGGGATTGTTTTTTGTACGTCGAGAAATTATTTGAAGCAAACGCCTTATTTCTTCATCTCTACCTATAACAGGGTCTAATTTACCCTCCTTGGCCAATTGATTCAGGTTCTTAGCGTATTTGACTAGCGCATTATATTGGTCTTCAGCTAAGGCGGAAGTTATTTTTTCCCCATTTTGGAGTTGTGATAGGGTTTCCTCTAAATTTTTTTTTGTTATACCTTGGTCTTTTAAGATTTTACCTATGCTGCCAGCGCTATCGAATAGGGCCATTAACAGATGTTGAGTGGCAACAAATTCGTCTTTGGATATTTTGGATAAATTGATTGCATTAATGAGGAGCTTGGAAGCATTTGGAGATACCACTATGTCTCCTCCAGAGACTACAGGTAGGTTATCTAGGGCACTGTCCGTCAATTTTTCTAGAAGTGAAAAACTTACTTGAAGCTTTTTGAAAACAAATGGTAATACATTGTCATCTACTTCTAAAAGTGCTTTAAACAAATGCTCATTTTCAATTTGTTTGTGGCCCATTTGTTGGGTCAATTGCTGGGCGGTCTGAACCACCTCTTGAGATTTTAGGGTAAAATTTTTCAGATTCATGGCGTTTTTTTAGTTTTTAATTATCAAGATTTATTCCAGTAGAGCAATACCGTCTAATTGTCGGATTTGGAAGGTTTTAAACTGACAAACTGTCTATTTTTAGCTGCACTCTTGCATTTACTTCCAAACCTCACTCAATCCACTAATTAAATCTGAGGAAATCAAAAACGTGGAGGAATGCGATTTTAATTTTAGGTCACCTGAACGACCATGGGCATATACGCCTAATAATGCAGGAACTTGCGGGGGATAGCCTTTAGCTAAAGTCCACCGATTATACCTGTAAGAACATCACCATTGCCAGCCTTAGCCATCCTGGAGTTTTCGGTACTGTTGAACCACAAGGTTCAATTGTGAAAAGCTATGGCAGTATGTGCACCTTTTAATATGCAGATGAGATGGATTTCATGCGGATGGTTTGGCGTTCAGCCTCTTGAATTTGAGATTTATCAAGAATTTTCATGGGAATAAAGTTAATATCTTTGATTTTATCAGTTGTATTTGGAAGTGGAATAGTGAAGTAAAATATTAATAATCAGTTTTTTGAATATTGGTTTTGGTATTTTTTACCAACTTTTTAAAATATTTAAATTTTAATTTAATAATAAATTATCAAGGTTTTATTAAAACCGTATTTTTGTTGTTTAATTTTACGGAACGATGATAGCAAGAGATACTACAATTTTTGATTTGATCACTTCAGAAGAAAAACGCCAGTTGAATGGAATTGAATTGATCGCTTCTGAAAACTTCACCAGTCCAGCCGTAATGGAGGCTACAGGATCTGTTTTGACCAATAAATATGCTGAGGGTTACCCTGGCAAACGTTATTATGGCGGATGTGAGGTGGTGGATCAAATAGAACAAATAGCAATTGATCGCGCCAAAGAATTGTTTGGCGCCTCCTATGCCAATGTGCAGCCGCATTCCGGATCTCAGGCCAATACTGCTGTTTTCCATGCATTCCTAAACCCCGGTGACAAAATATTGGGTTTTGATTTGTCTCATGGTGGGCATTTGACCCACGGTTCACCAGTAAATTTTTCTGGCCGATTGTATGAAGCACATTTTTATGGTGTTCAAGAAGATACAGGCAGATTGGATTACAAAAATATTTTGGAAATTGCAAAAGAGGTTCAGCCACAAATGATTATTGCAGGAGCATCTGCTTACTCTAGAGATATTGATTTTAAAAGGTTTAGAACTATAGCTGATGAGGTAGGAGCGTTTTTGTTGGCGGATATTTCACATCCCTCGGGAATGATTGCTGCAGGCTTACTCTCTGATCCCATTCCTCACTGTCATGTTGTAACTACTACAACTCACAAAACTATGCGAGGTCCTCGCGGGGGGTTAATTCTCATGGGTGAGGATTTCGACAATCCTTTTGGTGTTGCACAAAAAAACGGTAAACTACGAAAAATGTCTCATCTGTTGGACATGGCTGTATTTCCCGGTAACCAAGGGGGGCCATTAGAGCACGTTGTTGCGGCAAAGGCGATTGCTTTTGGAGAGGCTTTGAATCCAAGTTTTAAAGATTACATGTTGAAAGTAAGAAAAAATGCCAATGCTATGGCTGCGGCTTTTTTAAAAAGAGATTATCATATAATCTCAGGCGGTACGGACAATCACATGATGTTGATTGATTTGCGAAACAAATTCATAACTGGAAAAGTAGCTGAACAGGCCTTAGTTAGAGCTGAAATCACAGCCAATAAAAATATGGTTCCTTTTGACGATAAGTCCCCATTCGTAACCTCTGGAATTCGTTTTGGAACGGCAGCGATTACAACCCGCGGACTGAAGGAAGCAGACATGGAGATTATTGTAAATTTTGTTGACCGAGTAATTACCAATCCCGAAGATGCTGATAGCATTGAGGCAGTGGCAAGAGATGTCAACGAGTTAATGGAGGATAGGCCCCTTTTTAGTTACTAAATTTAACATTAAATTTTCATTGATTTTTGCAAAATCCCCCTNNATTAAAAGTNAAATCATTTNATAGTGNTTTTNTTTGANTAAATTNATATTAATTTNTTTTAATTNAAATTNCNCCACAAGTAAAGNTAACNATCCACTAACNTCTTNGAAAAAANTCACAANTCNGANGCTTNGNCTTAAAAACCACCNATCCAACAGCNCACTTCATGGNNTCTNAACATCCATNCCCCTGTGNGGCANTACNAAATAANTTTTTTAATTTCTCCCAGTGTGCTTTGACAATCTACTTCTNCCNAAGTTGATATTNAANATTGTTGANGTTNTTGAGATCATCAAGANGCTTTTTTTACTGTATTTATTTANGTAAATCGNTNACTCATTTTTTAGGGNTTATCTTTACCTCNAACAACTTACTCCAGTTTTTTCCAGTAACAAAAAAAGATTTTCTGATAGGGTGGTAGGCAATACCGTTNAGNACNTCTAAGTTAGATAACTGTTCCACTTTGCTTTTTAAACCTGTAAAATCTATTACCCCCTCAACAGCGCCANTNTTTGGATTAATNATAATGCCTACATCTTTTTTAAACTGATANGTNTTGGCATAAATTNTACCATTTACCCATTCCAATTCGTTGATTTTTTTGANAGCATTATTATNNGTCATTACTTGGATTTTACCAATTTCTTTTTGGTTTTNAGGGTCTAAAATCCATATTTGGTGAGANCCATCTGATTTGTATAATTTNTCACCATCATTACAAAGTCCCCAGCCTTCCTTACTNTCCTGATAAGCAAATGANCTTTCCATTTTGAACTGATCTAAATCGTATTCAAAACCNATATTACCANGCCAAGTAAGTTGATACAATCGNTCATTAAGAATGGAAATTCCCTCGCCAAAATAGACTTTATCTAATGCNATTCTTTTGTAAACTTCNCCCGTCCTAAAATTTACTTTTCTCAAACTGGATTTCCCCCTAATTCCTGTACTTTCATATAAAGTGTCACGGTAAAACTCCAATCCTTGTGTGTAAGCTGTTTTGTCGTGGGGGTATTCATTGATAATTGTATAAGTAAANAACTTTGGTNTTANAGCTGAAACAATNCTAATTTCTTGGTCATANTTCAATTTTTTACNANAGGCGTAAACAGATGCAGATAATTTGTANAAGCCCAATGACTTGTTTCTGAGTGCNACGCCACTNTTTACCNNCTCTCCATCCAAANGAAATANAANAGAATCAATANGGTGATTTTTTTTATTACTAATNTTAAACTTTANAGAATCGTTNATGGTGAATTTTTTCCTTTTTTCAAAAANAATGAGTTTTATATCTTTAGANATATCTGCATTGCATTTAAGAAAGAGTAGTGATAAAAATAAAATCCAAATTTTCATTTNATCNGAGTCTAAGTTGGTAATAAAATTAAGAATTTAAAATAATTGTCGAACGCTGGAAACCTATTATATTTGTTATGGGCAAGTCCTGCGCAACCAGCTCCTGCCGAATCCCCCCAGGGCGGGAACGCAGCAAGGGTAGGCGGTCGTAGCGGTGTGATGTAGATCTCTTGCCCATTTTTATTTTTCATGACTAAAGTAATATTGATTACGGGTGCCTCCTCTGGCCTTGGCAAAGCCACTGCTGCTTATCTNAAGCAACACAAATATAATGTTCTGGGTACCTGTAGAGACCCAAAAAAATACAATGGTNATGANGGGGTTGAACTTTTACAATTTGATTTGAATCAANTTGATACNTCAGCTCAACTCGTTGAACAAGTGTTAAATAAGACAGGTCGTATTGACGTATTGATCAANAATGCTGGTGCTGGGATTACTGGTCCAATTGAAGAGANAGACCCNNCGGCAATGGAATCTCATTTCAAAACCAACTTGTTTGGNCATTTGATATTGACNCAAAAGGTATTGCCTGTAATGCGAAAACAAAAATCAGGATTGATAATNAATGTTACTTCTATAGGAGGTTTTATGGGNCTGCCTTNCAGAGGTTTATATTCTTCTTCAAAAGGAGCGATGGGTATTGCTAGTGAGGCACTTAGAATGGAGGTAAAACGTTTTGGANTAGATGTAGTGACCTTGGCTCCNGGNGANTTTAATACTGATATTGCCTCGCGAAGNATATACAGTCCTCTCAAAAAAAATTCCCCTTATCATGATCTTTATAAANATTCTCTAGATACNATAGANNNGCATGTAGATGANGGGAGTGACCCCAACGAGTTTGCTCGAATGATTTACAAAATCATCAACCTTAAAAAAAGAAAAGTACACTATAAATCNGGTTCATTTCTCCAAAAAATATCTCTACTTTTAAAAAGGATTTTACCTGATACTATTTTTGAAAAAATCATAATGAACCATTATAAAGTATAACCTTAATCCATCTNATATGAANTTTTTTATTGATACCGCCAACTTAAACCAAATAAAAGAAGCACAAGACCTTGGTATTTTGGATGGTGTAACTACCAANCCCTCTCTGATGGCCAAAGAAGGTATTACGGGAACAAATAATATCCTNAAGCACTATGTNGATATTTGTGAATNGGTAGACGGAGATGTTTCTGCNGANGTCATTGGTGTGGATTTTGATAGNATGGTTAAGGAAGGGGAACAATTGGCGGCATTGCATCCCCAAATTGTNGTAAAGATACCNATGATAAAAGATGGAATAAAAGCATTAAAATTTTTTTCGGATCATAATATTAAAACGAATTGNACCTTNATTTTTTCAGTAGGACAAGCCCTNTTGGCAGCAAAAGCGGGAGCNACTTATGTTTCCCCATTTATAGGTCGTTTGGATGATATTTCTACNGATGGATTGTCNTTGATCANNGAGATTAGAGAGATNTATGACAATTATGCTTTTGAAACAGANATTTTAGCGGCATCCATTCGTCATACCATGCACATCATTGATTGTGCCAAAATAGGAGCAGATGTAATGACTGGNCCTCTNAATGCTATTACTGGATTATTAAAGCATCCNNTAACAGATAGCGGTCTNAAAAGATTTTTGGAAGATTATAAAAAAGGAATTTAATCTTAGTCAAGGGTTTTTGTGAAATCCANTGCNCTGAAATTNGCGAATCCCTCTTTGATGATACCCATNCCNTCTACAATNATAGCTCGATTGAGAAGTGAAAGNACCCATTTCTTGCTGTCTATGTCAAAATCTGTAAATGCAAATTGGCTCTCAAGGTTAATATCCAGCATACGATGTACTTCAAAAACAATCTCATTGAAAGGTTGAATNCAAATCCCTTTAAATTGATAATGAGGAAATTCTTTCTCCAATTTTTTAGCTTTTAACACTGTACTGCGATAGTGACTCATCTGTGTTTGTGACCAAAAATAAAATACTGTNGGTTTTTTAATCAATTTATTNGNACTNACAATTTCGAGTTGGTGATTTTGTAACCTCAATTCAGGTAATTTTTTTCCCGCTGACATATTCTCTATATCATTGTGTAAATCCAATACCTCCTCAAGATAGGGTTTAGAGGTGTTGACCAATAAATANTGCTTTAGGAATTTTTCATNACTTTCATGGTTTTCAATTTTCATTAATTCCTCAAATGCTACAGCCCTAGCCAAATTGTTTCTCAAAACATTGCCTTTGATATGGGATTTTATCAACTTCAACNTTTTGATATTAAAATCAGTTTTTTGTCTGTTTGTAAAGTATGTTTGGGAACTGTCTANGGCNTTTTCATTNAGGTAGTTCAANAGATAATTGATATAGGGATCAAAAAAAGCAAGGTCNGTTTCNCCAAGACTAAGGTATTTNCTGTAATCAAAATACAATGAATCTTGTTTTTTATCCCATAGTGTTCCTCTTAACAGTGCNTAGCGCTCTTTTCGGGTNGCGTAGGGGTAGATGTAAGCAGCTTGGGTGATTTTTTGTGCAATAGGCGAAAGCTGATTNATGGAGTCCATCAAGATCCACTTNTTTTTTTTCTCGATTAGCAATGAGTCAATCAGAACTGAAAATACTTCAGCATTACTTGAGTATTTTGANGANANAAAAGTATTTTCCTCNTCAAATNGCAGGAGCAAATCCATCATGAAATTATTTTTGGCGGAGCCTCGACCAGAAAAAACNATGGANTCATCAAAGGAGGAAGCATTTATGCGTGCCCATATACTGTCTCCTTTTTCTAAAAAAANAGATTTATATTCAGGGATATGTTCAATTTTATAAATTCCCGATTCCAATGAATCGTAATATTTAAAAAAACGGTAGTTGTTATTGAGTGTTAGAGAGTCAATCGTTTTGTTATCCTTATACAGTGTTACATAGGTGGAGGAAGGATTTACAATCTGTCCCCCAAAAAAAATCTTACACGAGGGTATATCCTTTTTACAAGAGATGATGACCATCCATAGAGGCAGGCATAGAATGCAATATGGTTTTAATATTCTCATTTAATAATGCAATTTACTCCAACTAAACTTTAAAAAAAAGCAAACCTTGTTGGAGAAATATTTACTTTTGCAAATGCTAAATTAAGGTTATGCTGTCCGTCAATAATTTATCGGTCCAATTTGGAAAAAGGGTTCTGTTTGATGAAGTCAACGTTACTTTCACACCTGGAAACTGTTATGGAATTATTGGCGCTAATGGTGCTGGAAAATCTACTTTTTTAAAAATTATTTGTAGTGTACAAGAAGCTAATTCAGGTTCGGTTTTTCTTGAACCTGGTAAACGCTTATCTGTTTTAGAACAAAATCACAATGCGTACAATCAATACCCCGTTTTGGAAACGGTATTAAGAGGGAACAAACCTCTTTTTAATATCAAACAAACCATTGAAGACCTATACGCAAAACCTGATTTCTCAGATGCTGATGGAGAGCGGGTGGGAGAGTTACAAATTGAATTTGAGGAGATGGACGGTTGGAATGCTGAAAGTGATGCCGCTTCTATTTTGTCCAATCTTGAAATTCCTGCTCAACTTCACCATATATTAATGGCCGATTTGGATGGAAAACAAAAGGTAAGAGTATTGTTAGCACAAGCGCTTTTCGGAAATCCAGATGTTTTGATAATGGACGAGCCCACCAACGATTTAGACTATGAAACTATAATCTGGTTGGAAAACTTTTTGGCCCAATACGATAATACTGTAATTGTGGTATCTCACGACCGTCACTTTTTAGATGCTGTTTGCACACATATATCCGATATTGATTTTGGTAAAATCAACCATTATTCAGGCAACTACACCTTTTGGTATGAATCAAGTCAATTGGCTGCACGCCAAAGGGCTCAACAAAACAAAAAAGCAGAGGAAAAGAAAAAGGAATTACAAGAGTTTATTGCCCGATTCTCTGCCAATGTTGCCAAATCTAAACAGGCGACTTCTCGAAAAAAAATGATTGATAAACTCAATATAGAGGAAATCCGCCCCTCTAGTCGAAGATACCCCGGAATAATTTTTGAACAAGAAAGAGAAGCAGGGGACCAAATTTTAAATATTGAAGGTCTTTCCTATAATTTGGAAGGGCAAAAACTTTTTGATCAAGTTCACTTTAATATGGTTAGAGGAGACAAAGCCGTTATCTACTCTAAAGATTCTAGGGCAGTGAGTGCATTTTACGAAATTGTTAATGGTAATTTAAAAGCTGGTGGTGGGAAATATGAATGGGGAATTACAACCACACAAGCATATCTTCCCTTGGATAATGATGAGTTTTTCAGTACTGACTTATCCCTTGTAGATTGGCTTAGACAATGGTCTAAAACTGAGGAGGAAAGAGAGGAAGTTTACATAAGAGGTTTTTTGGGTAAAATGCTATTTAGTGGAGATGAAGCGCTAAAAGCCTCCAATGTTTTGTCTGGTGGTGAGAAAGTACGTTGTATGTTATCAAAAATGATGATGTCTAGGGCTAATGTCCTGATTCTTGACGAACCAACCAATCATTTAGATTTGGAGTCCATTACAGCAATAAATAATTCATTAAAGAATTTCAAAGGAACTGTACTTTTCACAACCCACGACCACGCCTTTGCTCAGACAGTGGGAAACCGCATTTTGGAATTGACACCTAGGGGCATCATAGATCGTTACAGTACATTTGATGAATACATGAGCGATTCTAAAATCAAAGAATTAAGAACTAAAATGTATACTTAAATTTTAGATGGTCTGATGAAAACTCAACTGTAATTGGTTTTTTCCAAAACTATTTGAAGTTTGTCTCATAATTCCGAACTGTATTTTTAATTTTTTTTTAAATACATAACCCAACGCTGCATAAAGTCGATTTCTATCAAAAAAGGGCACAGTTTTTCCATTTCCTATTTTTCTTTGCCCGTTAATAAAGATCTCATTATAGGATGCTAGATAAACTGTTTTTGGTTCAATTTTAAGCTTATTAAGTGGAATATTCATAAATAAACTATAGCGGTATCGGGTTTTGAAATCTTGATTATCCACAAAACGCATTTCATAACGAAAGCGGTGGTTAGAAAAAATCCTTTTACCCAATTGTATGTGAAATGATGTTTCTTGATAAAAACGATTTTCGATTACACTTGCAACACTATTACCTTGAATTCCAGTTTTGATATAGGCATATCCAGCGGTAATCATCAAAGGGCTCTCTTTGGGGGAGTATGTAAAACCTCCTCGAATAAGTAACTGATGTAAGTCGCCAATAATATTGAAGTTTCTGTGCTGAATATCCCCCTGTATCCCCCAGAGGCTATCTTTTTTGAATCGTGTGTTAAATACATACATGTACCAAGCTCCCAATTCATCAGGGTCAGTTTGAGCTTGAGATGTATATGGTATGCACAAAAGAACCAATAAGATTAAATTAAACCAGTTTTTCATAGCGGCAAATATAAAAATTGTTAAGAAATTTAAAATTTTACAGACTTAAACACTTCTAAATTATTTTTGTTGCAGTTTTGATTAACCAATAGTGTTATTAGATGAGTTGTTTCCACAAATCTTACTAATCCAGCAGATTATTTTTTTACCTTTTAGAAAAGTAACATTAACTGAACTTAAAGGATATTTATTACAGCCAAATTAGTGATGGGGCTCAACGTTTAGAGTTTGAAATATCCTTGAAGCAATGGATTCAATTATGTTTTGTCGTAACGATTATTCCAGATCGCTGGGTTAAAATTTTTTCCTAAAGCAAAACCATAGAAAAGTACTATAGATGCAATGGCCTTAAACATAAAAAAGTACAGCATCCAAAAAGTAGAAGATGTGGGTATTTTGGTAAAGATTTGATAGGGTGTGACAAGGGTCACAAAAAAGCTTACAATTAAGACAGCTATCAATAAGTTCCAAATATTCTTGAATGGCCATGCCCAAGCTCTTCTCAGGAAGGAAAGATCGTCTCCCCATTTGTGAATGGGATAGAAATAATTATTTCCTAGAGGAACAAATAATAAGGGGTCATCTGTTTTCTTAAGCCTAAAAAGTACGGAAGGGGCCATTACTTTGAAGCCATCAAAGGTGGTTTGGTGCTCTTTTTCTAATTGAGTTATTTTTTCGATTCCTTCCTTAGGAACATTGCCTTTAAAATATTTCAAATCTAGGAACCTTAATCTATAGTCAATACAAACTTTTCTTATTTGATCTAAGTGGAAGATCTTTTGGGTATCTAATTGGTCAAAATCAAAGTCATTTATGCTGTTGGAATTTGATTGGTGACCACTCAATAATTTACGTAAATCAACATTGGCACTTTGTTGAGCTACTCTTTCGAGAACGCGGTCAATTTGAGTAGTAGGGAAGTTCATCATCATTATTCTTTATCATTTTTGTAAAATTAGGAATAAAATTAGGTTTTAACAAAAGCAAAAAAGAAAACCTTATTATCAATTAACGCAACTTTGCGCCCAATTCAGTTTCAAATTGTTTTTGTAATTTCCCCATTACCTTATCTACATATTTATCTGTCAGTGTCTTTCTTCTATCCTGAAAATAAAAACTTAAACCATAAGATTTTTTCCCTATTGGTAAATTTTTACCTTCATATACATCAAAAAGTTGGACGGAATTGAGAATATTTTTTTCGGTTTTCAAGGCGATTTTTTTTAAAGCATTAAAAGGAACAGAAACATCTAGAAGAAGTGCAAAATCTCTTCTTACCATTGGGAATTTGGGGATCTCCTGAAAGTTAATCTTATTCATTTTTATTCTATTAGAAAGCTCATCAAAATTGATTTCCGCATACAGAACGTCTTGATTGATATCAAATTTTTTACATATACCTTTCTTAAGAAAACCAAAATGTAAAAGTGATATTCCTTTGTTTGTATAGTTCAGACTATCTAAAAAAATATCTTTATCGGAACTGCTTTCCTCCCATTGGTGAGGGCAGTTTTTTTGGATGATTTGATTGATAATCCCTTTCAGATAATAAAAAATTGATGGTTGAGTATTGGTACTCCAGTTCTCCTTGTAAATATCACCCGTAATAACTAATGAGAGATATTTTTGTTCTTTATAGCCTTTATTAATTATTTGATAGGTTTTACCTAACTCAAAAAATTTTAGTGATTTGGTCTGTCGATTGAGGTTGAAAGAAACCACCTCAAGGGCTCCAGGAAGAAGAGAAGCACGCATTTGAGAAAGTTCTTGGCCTAAAGGGTTAATTATATTAACCTTATTTTCAATATTAACACCCTCTAAAATTTCATTGTATTCTGGATTTGAAATGGAATTATTTATCATTTCGTTAAACCCCAAGTTAACTAATTGATTGGAGATACATTTTGAGATTTGATGATCATTCAAATTTTCAAAATTAGGCATATTAGTATTCAACATCTCCGATATAACAATATTGTTGTATCCATATACCCTTAGAATCTCCTCTATTACATCTGCTGGACGGGTAACGTCAACCCTGTATCTTGGGACTTCAATCAACATTAACTTTTCATTGGAGTGCTCAATCTTAATTTCAAGTCCAGTTAGAATATTATATATATCATCTTTAGAAATTACTTGTCCAATAGTTTTGTTGATTTGTTCAAAACTCAATATGAATTTTGATTTTTCGGGTAAATCTTGTTTAATTTCATGTATTTTACCTTCTACTATTCCACCTGCCAATTCTATTATCAAATTGGCAGCGTGTTTGAGAGCAAAAAGTGAAAATTCTGGATCGATACCTCGTTCAAATCTAAATGATGCATCTGTGTTTAATCCATGTCTTTTGGCGGATTTTCTCACACTAATAGGATTAAAATAGGCACTTTCTAAAAATATACTTTTAGTGGTCTCATTAACTCCTGAATTCAGTCCTCCTAATACCCCCGCAATACAGAGTGGGTTTTGATAGTCACAAATCATCAAGTCCTCTGAATGTAGTTTTCGCTCCATTCCATCTAGAGTAATAAAGGGGGTACCTTGATCTAAAGTTTTAACAATTATTCCTCCATGGATTTTATCCAAGTCAAAGGCATGAAGTGGCTGTCCCAAGTCGTGTAATACATAATTGGTAATATCAACTACATTATTTTTTGGGGATATTCCAATTGCTTTTAATCGATTTTGTAACCAATTAGGAGAGGGTTTAATTTTTAAGTTGGTGATGGTAACCCCCATATATATTGGGGATTTATCTTTTGCTTCTACATCAATTTTGAACTTTTTATTAGAAGTTTCCGTATTGAATTGATCTGTCTTGGGCATTGTCCATTTAAATTCAATTCCATTGAATTGAAAGTACGCTTTTAAATCGCGAGCAACTCCCATATGACTCATTGCATCTGCTCTGTTTGGAGTAAGTCCAATTTCAAAAACAGTATCGATTTCGATATCAAAAACTTCGCTACATGGGGTACCGTTTTTCAAACCGGCATCTAAAACCATGATCCCATCGTGAGAAGACCCAAGACTCAGCTCTTGCTCTGCACAAATCATTCCAAGGCTTTCTTCTCCTCTGATTTTACTTTTTTTAATCAAAAATGATTGACCGTCGTTGTCGTACAAAGAGGTTCCAACTCTAGCTACAGCTACTTTTTGGCCTTGAGCTACATTCGGAGCACCACATACAATCTGTACTTTTTCGAAACCCAAATCAACCTCTGTTAAATAGAGTCGGTTGGCATTAGGGTGATTTTCACACCGCAATACCTCACCAACAAATACTCCTTCAAGGCCTCCTTTTACAGATTCATATGTAGTGATGCCTTCAACTTCTAAACCTAGATTGGTCAATATTTCAGATACTTTCTCTTGGGGAAGGTCAATATTTAGAAACTGTTTGATCCAGTTGTATGATATTTTCATCTAGAGTTAATGAATTTTAAATTGCTGCGTAAATATAAGAATCTATGTTTAACCATATTTCCTAACTTATGTAATTCCATATGTTTTGATAAGCTTTCATTTTGGCTAAGGTTTGCCTTAATGGGATATTTTTTTGTGTTTTTAATAGAGGATCTTCACGCAATAAAGCATATGCATCATTTCGTGCGGTTTTAAGCCACTGATTGTCTTTAATAATGTCAGCAATTTTAAGTTGTAAAACGCCACTTTGTTGAGTACCCATAAGGTCACCTGGACCTCTTAGTTTTAGGTCCATCTCCGCAATTTTAAAACCATCAGTGGTTGAAGTCATAGTATCTAGACGGATTTTGGCTTCTGAACTCAATTTTTGACTGCTCATCAGAATACAGTAACTTTGGTCATTTCCGCGCCCCACCCGACCNCGTAATTGATGGAGTTGAGANAAACCAAAGCGTTCTGCACTTTCAATNANCATTACNGANGCATTGGGGACATTAACACCCACTTCNATAACTGTTGTAGCTACNATAATTTGNGTTTGTTTTTTTATAAAACGTTCCATCTCATAGTCCTTNTCNTTTGCANGCATCTGCCCATGAACTATACTTATTTGATATTGGGGTGGGGGAAAGGCTCTAGAAATACTNTCATAACCNTCCATTAGGTCTTTGTAATCCATTTTTTCAGATTCTTTGATCAAGGGGTAAACAACATAGATTTGTCTTCCTTTTTTGATTTCATCTGAAATAAATTTGAATANNTTTAAACGATNTNTNTCGAATCTNTGTAGGGTCTTAACCTTTTTCCTNCCNGGNGGTAATTCATCAATNACGGAGATATCCAAATCACCATAAACACTCATGGCCAATGTNCGGGGAATGGGAGTAGCTGTCATGACAAGTACATGTGGAGGAATTACATTNTTGCGCCAAAGCTTGGCCCTTTGTGCAACACCNAACCGGTGTTGTTCGTCAACCACGGCCAAACCTAAGTTCTTGAACTTAACCTTGACTTCAATTANCGCATGTGTTCCGATNAAAATATTNAAATCACCAGATTCCAAAGCAANTGCCAGTTCNCTTCTTTTGGCTTTTTTNGTGCTNCNNGTCAANAATGCAATNGATATTCCCAAATCACCCATTAAGGATTTTAACGATTGAAAATGTTGTTTGGCAAGTATTTCNGTTGGAGCCATAAGACAGGACTGAAACCCATTATCNGCAGCAATCAACATTACCATNAGAGCTANTATCGTTTTTCCNGATCCTACGTCTCCTTGAAGTAATCGATTCATTTGTTGNCCACTTCCNGTATCCACCCGNATCTCTCTGATGACCCGTTTTTGGGCTTCAGTCAAATCAAATGGTANTTTTTCTTTAAAAAAGTNNTTAAAATNCTTCCCTATTGTTTTGAAANTAAAGCCTTTAATTTTTTGTTTACGCTGTAAATTTTTCATCAATAATTGTAACTGAATGAAAAATAACTCCTCGTATTTTAAACGGTTTTCNGCAGCAGTGAGGGTATTTTGATCGATTGGGAANTGAATGTTCTTTAATGCGTTATNCTTATCNATTAAATTGTATTTGGATATCAAATATTNAGGTAGGGNCTCNGCAAAAGGGTTNTTAATAGATTGCAATAGCTCNGTCATCATTTTGATAATTGCCCTTTGTGATATTCCCTTGGATAGCAATTTTTCNGTACTCGGATAGATGGCTTGTAGGCTTTTTGAAAAACCTTTGTCAAAGTTTTCCAGCGTTTCCATTTCTGGATGAGGCATATTGGGNCTGTTGNCATACCAGTTNAGTCNACCAAAAATCACATAAGGAATATTTNACTTCAAACTTTCTTTGATCCACTGATGNCCCCGNAACCAGACGAGTTTCATAGTATTATTGCCATCAGAGAAAGTGGCTATTAATCTTTTTCCTCTTTTNTGTTGAATCATTTGGGTCTTGATGATCTGGCCTTTTAACTGGACTTCNGAGGAGTTTNTGGGTAAGTCTTTGATTTTGTAAAAAGTAGATCTGTCTATGTAACGATGGGGGAAAAGATACAGTAAATCCTGAAAGGTGTGAANGTTTAATTCTTCTCTNAGGAGCTTGGCACGAATNGGGCCAACNCCTTTNAGGTATTCAATAGGGGTCTGAAGNGNATCCATTTANNTTACTAAATTAATTGTTTTGGACNTTATTAAATTTGTATTGTTTAAAACTTCCTTAAATTTGNGNNCTAAGNGAATCNANAGNNATCATAGTTCAAATCTAGATATTTCCCANGANNCACAACNGATAGAATCAATAGGNGTTNATNCTCCNAATNNAATTGACATTNANGGTTAATTANCATAATNGNAATAATTAAAAATTTCGTCGTAATCATTTGAAACTACAAANAAAGAAAANCCNATGATCGATTCAATCTAAAGCNATAAAATAAAAANNACCAAATGGTTAAAATTAACATTANTTNTNTGGCTCTCCAGTCTTANTAATCCTNAAAATAATNNANGNTTTTCCACTTAAATATTNATNTNAATAAATTAATTGATNTTATNAAAAGNTGTGAATAACTATAATTAAAAGTACTTNATGAGCTATAATTATTGCGTTAATTTTANTNTGTGAATGANATTCCCTCAGATTTCCTNAAAGAATTGAATGAAACGCAGTTGAGGCCNGTCNTNCANAAGGATGGACCACTNATGGTGATNGCGGGNGCTGGCTCNGGAAAGACCCGAGTTCTGACCTATCGNATTGCCNACNTGATGCAACAGGGNGTAGATCCTTTTTCTATACTCTCATTGACTTTTACNAANAAAGCNTCACGGGAAATGAAAGCNCGTATCTCAGAATTAGTAGGTGAGNGTGAGGNCAAAAACNTNTGGATGGGTACNTTTCATTCAGTTTTTGCCAGAATTCTTAGNCAAGAAGCCGATAAATTGGGTTTTCCAAGAGANTTTACCATTTACGATACCCAAGACAGTAATCGCTTGATTGCGGCNATTATNAAAGAAATGGGACTTGATAAAGACATATACAAGTNCAAACAAATCCGAAATCGAATTTCCTCTTTCAAAAATAGNCTTATAACCGTAAAAGCCTATCATAATGANCCTGANCTTCAGGAGGCCGATGCNATGTCCCGNAGAAATAAGACAGGTGAAATCTANAAGGAGTATGTAGAGCGTTGTTTTAAGGCTGGNGCAATGGATTTTGACGACCTTTTACTNAAAACCAATGAGTTACTAAATATGCATCCTCAGGTTTTGGCCAAATATCAGGATCGTTTTCGTTATATACTTGTGGATGANTATCAAGATACCAATCATTCGCAATACTTGATTGTANGTNCTTTGTCNGATAAATTTCAAAATATATGTGTTGTGGGAGATGATGCGCAAAGTATTTATGGGTTTCGTGGAGCCAACATTAACAACATTCTGAATTTTCAAAAAGATTACCATGATGTAAAGATTTACAGACTCGAACAAAACTACCGCTCAACCAAAAATATTGTGAATGCGGCCAACTCAATTATCAGTCACAACAAAAACAAGATTGAAAAGATTGTTTGGACCTCTAATTTAGAGGGCAGTAAAATAAAGGTGCAAAGGTGTTCCACTGATGCCGATGAGGGTAGGGAGGTAGCTTTTCAAATTTTTGAGCTCAAAATGCAAGAGCAGCGCCGAAACAAAGAATTTGCTATATTGTACCGAACCAATTCCCAATCAAGGGCAATTGAGGATGCCCTAAGAAAACGAGACATCCCCTACCGAATTTATGGCGGTCTATCATTCTACCAAAGAAAAGAAATCAAAGATTTGTTGGCGTATTTGCGGCTGATTGTGAATCCTAAAGACGAAGAAAGCCTCAAAAGAGTGATTAACTATCCCGCTAGGGGCTTAGGCCATTCGACTTTAGACAAATTAATAATTGGAGCAAAAAACAACGAACTTTCTCTATTTGATACCCTTCAAAATGTAGGAAAACTTAATCTATCTTTGAATTCAGGAACCTTAAAAAAACTTGAGGGATTTGTTAATTTCATTTTGAGCCTACAAATCGAAAACAAAAAATCTAATGCTTTTGAAATTGCCGATTTGGTAACCAAAAAAAGTGGCTTGGTATTGGAATTAAAAAAAGATGGTACACCTGAGGCTATTTCCAAAGTAGAGAATATTGAGGAATTACTCAACGGTATAAGAGATTTTGTAGAAGGACAGAGGGAACTGGCAGATGCAACAGGAAGTCTGTCCGATTTTTTGGAAGATGTAGCCTTAGCAACCGATTTTGATAATGAAAAAGATGCGGAAATTGATTGTGTGTATCTGATGACCATCCATTTGTCTAAAGGTTTAGAATTCCCAGTAGTTTTTATTGTCGGCATGGAAGAAGATTTATTTCCGTCTGCTCTGAGCCTTAATACACGTAGTGAACTAGAAGAGGAACGAAGATTGTTTTATGTTGCATTAACTCGTGCTGAAGAAAAGGCAGTATTAACTTATGCGCTCTCTCGTTATAGATGGGGTAAGCTGGTAGAGGCAGAACCCAGCCGTTTTATTGAAGAAATTGACGAGAAGTATTTAGACTACATAATACCCAAAGACGATTATGTTTTTAAACCCATGATTGATAAGGGGATTTTTGGTGGCTTTGATGCTCCCAAAAAAGTAACTAAAGACAAGCCTATTGGTACTAAAATTAATACCGCTCCGAGTCAAAATCAATTGGGAAAACTCAGAAAATTAAATATTGCAGAAACTACTAAATCGAATACTGTATCTACTGAAATCAATAAGCTAGATGAGGGTATGATGATTGAACATGCTAGATTTGGCTATGGAAAAGTAGTTTCTATTGAAGGAAAAGCTAATGACAAAAAAGCTTTGATTGATTTTAGAGGGGTGGGAAAAAAACACCTGCTATTAAGGTTTGCAAAATTTAAAATAAAAAGCTGATGGCCGAGTTTTTTAAATTTTACAATTCCAGCCCAAACCTTAAATTTCTAAAAAAAACTGCTGATATTTTAGAGGATGGCGGATTGATTATTTATCCTACAGATACAGTTTATGCCTTGGGGTGTTTGAGTAATAATAAAAAGGCAATCCAACGTCTAGCCGATGTAAAAAAAATAAAATTAGATAAGACCTCATTTAGTTTTTTTATAAAGGATTTTAATGATTTGTCTAACTATATAAAACCAATAGATAATAAGGCGTTCAAACTTCTTAAACGTTGTTTGCCCGGCCCATATACCTTCATACTTCCTTGTTTAAAACTACAAAAGCCTTTTGAAAAGCGAAAATCCTTGGGCATAAGAATGGCCAATCATCCAATACTAGAAGCGCTAATGAGTTTTCTCAAAGTACCATTAATCACTACTTCATTACACGATCAAGACGAAATATTGGACTACACTACAGACCCTGAGTTGATTTTTGAGCGTTGGCAAAATAAAATCGATTTAATGCTTGAGGATGGCTATGGTGGAAATATACCCTCAACAGTAATTGATTTGTCCTACTCTTACCCAGCGGTCATTAGGGAGGGCAAAGGAAGTTTGGATTTACTTTGAAAAACCACCAATCTCAGGACAGAGAGGGATTTTTTAATATTTTAGTTTGCTAGTTCATACCCTGTTGGATCAAATCGTAGAATTGATCTANTTTTGGTAAAACTACTATACGTGTTCTTCTATTTCTAGCTCTATTGGCAGAATTGTCATTGTCTANTAGAGGAATGTAATAGCTNCGTCCTGCAGCTGTCATTCTNTCTGGGCTTACATCGTAGTCATTTTGTAAAATTCTAACAACAGATGTGGCNCGTTTNACACTCANGTCCCAATTNTCTTCAATACCATCTATTTTTATAGGAAGNTTGTCNGTGTGTCCTTCAACCATAAATTCAATTTCTGGTTTGTCATTGACAACTTTAGCAACTTTTCCAAGNACTTCTNTGGCTTTNTTAGTAACAGTGAAACTTCCGCTTCTGAATAAAAGCTTNTCNGAGATAGANACATAAACTACTCCTTTTTCAACATTTATCTCAATATCATCGTCACTCATGTTACCCAAAACGCCCTTCAGACTNGTAACAAGGGCAAGAGTNACCGAATCTTTTNTGGTAACAGCATCNTGCATNGTTTTTATCCTAATGTCTTTTTCTTTCATNCTCTCNAAAGANATTTCAAGATTTTCAGCACCCTTTTGGGATAATGTAGTNAGGTTGCCAATNTTGTTNATAAGATCTTGATTATTGGCCTGAAGGAANTCAACTCTTTCTCGCAAAGAAGCTAATCGAGCTTCNGCAGCTTCTTTTTCTTCATTACAAGTATTCAGCTTTANAGTGGCACTATCCAACAAGCCTTTGGTGTTTTGTTGAAGAGTTTCCANTTCNGCGTANTTTTTTTGTGAAACACAAGATGANAGAAGNANTGTNGCTATTGTNGCAATTGCAAAATATTTTTTCATTTNNATTAANTTCATNTGTAATTAATTANTNNAGTAAAAATAAGATAAAAACCTAAAAAAACATNCAAGCCTATAAAAATTTCTTCTTTTTAAGAAAAAAATAACTCAATGGCAAAAANGATTCTTTAAAATAGTGAATGAACTNATGATTNTCCTCGTGTTTACGATTGAATTTTTGAAANTTTAAATAAAAAGAATAATGTGATTTCAATACAGAAAAAGCATTGATAAAATTNAATTTTAAAATGAAAAATAAAAACGCNAATCCGTCCCAGANCATGCGTTCAAATATCCTAATGAATCTTTTTTCAGGNAAATTTTTAANCAATAGGAACAAAGAGTTNCTAAAATTAAGATACGTTTTTCGAGNTGAAGGTTTTAACGTGCCCCCACCAAGATGATAGACTTTTGATCTATATAAAGAGTAAACACTTAAATTTTGATTAAAAGCTCTCCAACAAAAATCTATTTCTTCCATATGTGCAAAAAAGTCNTCATCAAAACCCTNNAATGAATCAAAAACTTTCTTTCTTACAAAAAAACANGCACCNCTGGCCCAAAATATTTTTTCNTCTTTNTCATATTGTCCTTNATCAACNTCCAAATCTTCAAAAATCCTTCCTCTGCAATANGGATAGCCCAAACGNTCTATAAAGCCTCCCGCAGCTCCTGCGTACTCNAATTGATTNGGCTGATTNAAATCCATAATATGAGGTTGTGCAANAGCAGTTTGGGGATGATTTTCAAAATGATCTATAATAGGNGCCAACCACCCTGATTTAACNAGNACATCATTATTCAATAAACATATTAGATCTTCATTGATAGAGTTNAGCCCTCTATTGTAGCCCCCTGCATAACCATAATTATTATCTAATTTGTTAANTTTAACCNCTGGGTGATTGTATTCAACATATTGAACAGATCCNTCTGTTGAAGCATTNTCAATCAAGTAAATGGATGCTTCTTNACTATTATCTANTACCTNTTTAAGAAANCGNCTTAATAACTTTTCTCCGTTCCAATTTAATATTGCAATTGCGATGGATATCATTCACTNAATAGNTTAATNGGTAAGTCGGGTAAAAATAAATATTTTCCNTTTTCATAATCCATTTGGCAAAANAAGTGATTTATACCATTNGTCAACATTAGATATTCACTTTTTAAGACAATATTATAACGGGCTATTTGATCAAATGTTTTTTGGGTAAGTTGGATAGAGGGAGCCTTACATTCNATAAGTACAGCAATTGTTTTGTTTCTTTTGTACACCACTATATCATANCTTTTTAAAATCCGATTGAGGTTTAACTTTTTTTCCACTTGAATGAGTCCNACAGGAATATTTTTGATTTTTACTAAGAATTTAATACAATGTTGTCGAACCCACTCCTCTGGAGTCAATACCACCCATTTTTTTCTAATNGGGTCAAAAATNTAGGGTTTATTTTCCTTAATTTTAATAGAAAATTTGAATTNGGGAAAATTGAGTTTATCCATATTACAAAATTGCATATAATTTTTATGATGCAGGAATTTAATAANTTAATGTCCTCNATTGACAAAGGTGAGTTCAAACCATTTTATCTTCTCTCTGGAACTGAACCCTATTTTATTGATCTTATTGAAGATCATCTCACAAAAAAATTGACNGACGAATNTTCCAGATCTTTTGATTATTCNCTTTTTTATGGNANAAATNCTGAGCTAAGTCAGATTATTGAGACTGCNAAACGATTTCCGCTTCTCGCTTCGCATCATCTTGTAGTNGTAAGAGAAGCNCAGCACTTGGAAAAATCAACCGATTTGATTGCCGAATACTTATCCAAACCTCAACNTCAAACCATTATCATTTTTTGTTTTAAGTACAAAACCTTTGANAAAAGAAAAAAACTATACAANGCAGCCAAAAAAGTAGGCGCGCTTTTNAATACNAAAACTNTGTACGANAGTCAANTAGGNCAGTGGATATCAGATCGATTAAAGCTGGCTCAATTTATNATTGATTCCNATGCACTACAAATTTTATTGGAAGCANTAGGAACAGATTTGAACAAAATTGAAAAGGAAATAGATAAATTGAAAATTGCTCTGGAAAANGGCACCCAAATAACCCCTGAGCTAATAGAACAATATATNGGTTTTAGTAANGACTATAATAACTTTGANCTNTACAANNCTGTGGCACAACGTAATTTTCANNANTGTTNCAAAATAGTAAAGTATATGTCCGAAAACCCTAGAAACCACCCATTAGTNTTAACCATTTCAGGCTTTTATACCTTTTTTAGACGTGTATTATTGTATCATGGTTTGGCNGATAAATCNAANGCNGCNTCNTTACTTGGNGTGAATCCCTATTTTNTTAGAGACTATGAGCAAGCCNGTCTNAAGTTCAGTCTAAAACAGGCCAGTANTGCCATATCATTGGCTCTAGAAGCTGATTTAAAAAGTAAAGGAGTAGGAGTGAAGTCNTTAAACCANCATGANATACTTCAAGANTTACTGGTCAAGNTATTTGCTTTATAAAATTAGAGNGATGGGTANTTATTGGGATCATCTTCACTCAAAATTTCATATACGCANTCGAAAATATCATCTGATGANGGTTTTGAAAAATANTCACCGTCCTCTGCATANGCNGTTCGATGTTCTTTAGCGGTAAGTAATTTTGGCTGNCTNTCNANAAGAGNATANACATCTTGTTCATCTAGAAGTTGTTGAAGTATATAAGCCGAAGCTCCACCNGGCATATCTTCGTCTATAATGAGTAATCGGTTNGTTTTAGCTATACTTTGTCTNATTTCNTTTTCCTTATCAAAAGGAATAAGGGTTTGNACATCTATAACCTCCGCACTTATACCATAAGCTTCCAGTTNAATAGCNACNTNATAAACAATTCTTAAGGTAGAGCCATANGAAATNAGAGNAATATCATTTCCCGTTCTCANAACTTCAATTTTTCCAATCGGCAAGCANTATTCTCCAAGATTTGAGGGGAGTTTTTCTTTTATTCGNTAGCCATTAAGAGANTCTATTACAATCGCAGGTTGATTAGATTGGANTAATGTATTGTAAAATCCAGCCGCCTGNGTCATATTTCTTGGTACCAAAAGTTGTATCCCTCTTGTGAGATGTATTAGACCTGCCATTGGGGANCCTGAATGCCAAATGCCCTCTAGTCGATGACCTCTNGTTCTGATNATCAATGGAGCCAATTGCCTACCTTTAGTCCTGTAACTNAGCGTAGCCANATCATCACTTANAATTTGTATACAGTANAGGATNTAATCCAAATATTGAATTTCTGCAATNGGTTTAAGCCCACGNATGGACATTCCGATGCCCTGACCCACAATAGTAGCTTCTCTTATGCCTGAATCGGCTACTCTTATCGCTCCATATTTTTCTTGTAATCCCTCTAAACCTTGATTTACGCCTCCAATCTTGCCGCTGTCCTCGCCAAAAATGATTAAACGATCATCCTTTTTAAGTAATTCATCAAAATTGTCTCTTAATATAATCCTACCATCTACTGCGGGGGTATCGGGTTTATATTTTGGAGGAACTAATTTCACTTGATCTACCGAGTTTAAACCCGTACTATATAGGTGAGAGGAATATTTTTCTTGAAGCGAACTCTTGGTCTGATATAACCAATTTTTAAAAGTCTCAGTATTTTGAATATCATTTTTGATTAGAAGTGGAAGTGTTTTTCTAGCTGTGGTAATTATGTCATGATAAAAGAGATCTTTCTTTTCATTTAGGTTTTTATGTAATATTTTGATTTCTACATCATTATTAGATTTAGTCATTAATACTTCCAAGAAATTATTGAGTTGATTTCGTACCCTGAAAATAGGTTTTTGGTACTCTTTCCAACTTTCGTTTTTATCTTCTTTTACGTTCTTAATGATTTTGGATTCAATTTCATTGAGAATCTCGATATCACAAATCCCGTT